>JBAZYW010000045.1:0-299 GCA_041659125.1 Gallionellaceae bacterium
GCCTGACGCAGTTTCGCCCCTGATGTTTGGCTTCATACAAGGCCGCATCGGCGCGCGCATAAATACTATCCTGCGTGTCGCCCTCCATGAAGTTGGCGACCCCGATACTGACCGTCACGCGCCCCACCTCCGGGAATGTGTGCGACTCGACGACCTGACGCACCTTCTCGGCCAGCGCCCCGGCATGCTCTGCATCGGACACATTCGCCAGCAGACAAAATTCTTCGCCTCCCAAGCGAAACAACAGGTCTTCGCTTCTAAGTGAAGCACCGATCAAATCGCAGATCGCGCGCAACGCC
>JBAZYW010000045.1:309-2441 GCA_041659125.1 Gallionellaceae bacterium
GACCGAAGCGGTCGTTGATCTGTTTGAAGTGGTCAACATCCAGCATCACCAGCGCGAATTGATGGCGATGACGGAGCGCCATCGCCATCATCACGTCCAGCATCTGATGAAATTTGCGGCGGTTAAAAATCCCGGTAAGCGGATCAACCACCGTCAGGCGCTCCAGCTCTTTGCTCAAAAACTCCAGCTTCCCGTTGCTGTCGCGCAAAGCCTGCTCCACCCGCTCCGCGCGCTTGAGCAAGCGCGCCGCATAAATGCCGAAGGCGATAAACATGAAGGAAACCAGCAGACGCATCCACAACTCCACCGGTTCGAGCAGAAACAACGCTGCGTAAAATGACTCGGATTCATCGAACACAAAAAAATCGAGTACCGCATCCAGCACCCAAAATAGCGGTGCCAGCAACGCGCCGCTCCATGCCAGCCCTTGCGAGCTTTTATGCCAACGAGTCAGTACGTCAAAGCTCAAGCCTCGAATACGGAACCTGCTTCTTGACGAAGATTCTTGAATCCCTACATCAGACATTTTACCGTCTAAGCCTGTAAATATAATTACTTGCAACGATACCCCCTTATTCCCACCGAGTCATCCATTCGATTAAATTGACATCTATAGCTCGCAAATTCGTCATCTCACCGGAAGATAGAGGCTCCCGAAAATTGATACACTCCACGCCATTCGCATCAACCGATATTCGCATGAGCCTGCTAAACGACATCCCGCTCTCCGCCTTGCAGTTCTATTTGACCGCGCCGTATCCGTGCAGTTATCTGGAAAACCGCGAGGCGCGCTCGCAAGTCGCCACCCCCAGCTTTCTCATCACACCGCAGGTCTATGCCGAGCTGGTGCAACACGGCTTTCGCCGCAGCGGCACATTCACCTATCGTCCACACTGCGACAACTGCCGCGAGTGCGTTCCGGTGCGCATCGACATCGCCGGTTTCAGCGCGAATCGCTCGCAGCGGCGCAGTTGGAAACAGCATCACGGACTTGACGTCACCCTGCACACACTCGAAGATCAGGCGGAATATTTTGCGCTGTATCAGCGCTACCAGAATGCGCGCCACCGCGATGGCGGCATGGATAACGACGATCAGGAGCAATACCGCAGCTTTTTGCTGCAAAGCCATGTCGATTCGATGCTGGTGGAATTTCGCGAAGCGGGTGTGTTGCGCATGGTCAGCGTAGTCGACGTGCTCACGGACGGACTCTCATCCGTCTACACGTTTTACGAGCCGGATATCGCCGGGAGCAGTTTCGGCACGTTCAATGTGCTGTGGCAGATCGAGTTGTGCCGCAAACTGCAATTACCCTATCTGTATCTGGGTTTCTGGATTAAACAAAGCCAAAAAATGGCGTATAAAGCCAACTTCCGCCCGTTGCAGGGATTGCTGCACGGCACTTGGCAAGCACTTGATCTGAAAAATACCTGATGAAAACCCGCCTCACTATTTTTGCTGTCGCTATCCTGTTACTCCCGTCCTTGTCGCTACTCTTATCCGGTCAAGACTGGCCGCAAGCGAATGTCATCGATGGTAGCGTCGCTCTGCCCGCTTTGCTCAGCGGCATAACCTTGCTCGCATGCACCTACCTGCTGGACACGCTCAGTTTTCGCCGCAGCGGTTCCAGCCTGTTGCGCACCCAGACCCGTTACACGATTTGGCTCAGCGTGACCGGCGCAGCTTTGTGCGTTCTGCTCGCCTGTTTGAATTTCTTTTCTTCTCTCTGGTTCACACCGCTCCCCTTCGCCGCCGAAGCACTACTCGCCGCACTGTTTGGCGCCATGTTGTTACCTGCCGTACTCGTCGCACGCTTATGGCTATCCGGCATTCCCGCGCTACTGCGCCACCTCACGCGCACCCTTGCATTGCCTGTGACACAAGCAGAGCCTGCCGCATCGCTACTCCTTATCGCCACGCTCATCGGCTTGCTCGGCGGAACAGTATGGCCGGCACAGCTCGCTTGGCTGCTGTGGCTATCCCCGCTGCTGCTGTTGATCGCCCTGCAATTGCTGTGGCACGAAAGCACTATTTTCTCCGGCTTGAAAAATGGCGACTGGAGTCGCGTCGTGCTCGGCGCAACATCCGGCATCCTGGTGGCTAGCGGCACGCTCTTCATCTACAAACTCGCG
>JBAZYW010000045.1:2451-5289 GCA_041659125.1 Gallionellaceae bacterium
GTACGCTTTACATCGCAACGTCGGTCTGGCTCCTCACTCTGCTGCTCGGCGCATTCGGCCTGCTGTGTTTGCAGCTGGGCGATGTCATCGCCGAGCAATGGCGCGGCAAAAAGCGCTCCCAAGTATTCAAGAAAAAACCCTTCCCTATTCCTGTCGTCACGAAAGACTGATCCATGTTCCAACTACTACGCCCCGCGCTGTTTTCTCTCGATCCCGAGACTGCCCACCACGCCACGCTCAATGCCCTGAAGACCGCGCATTGTCTGGGCACGCTGCCTCTAGTCGTCAAACGCCCGCAGGACGATCCGCGCACCGTGATGGGCATCACCTTCCCCAACCGGTGGGGTTGGCGGCAGGTTTTGACAAAAACGGCGAATACATCGACGCGCTCGCCGCACTCGGCTTCGGCTTCATCGAGATCGGCACGGTCACGCCGCGCGCGCAATCCGGCAACCCCAAACCGCGTCTATTCCGCCTGCCGCAAGTACAGGGCATCATCAACCGCATGGGCTTCAATAACCACGGCGTCGATGCACTGGTTGAAAACGTGAAGCGCGCGAAGTACAAAGGCGTCCTCGGCATCAACATCGGCAAGAACGCCGACACGCCCATCGAAAAAGCGGCGGACGATTACCTCATCGGCCTGCGCAAAGTGTATGCACACGCCAGCTACGTCGCCATCAATATCTCCTCGCCCAACACCAAGAACCTGCGCCAATTACAGGGTGGCGACGAACTCGATGCGTTGCTCGGACAACTGAAAACGGAGCAGGAAAAGCTGGCGCAACGGCACGGCAAATATGTGCCGCTGGCCGTGAAGATCGCGCCCGATCTCGACACAGATCAAATCAAGAACATTGCCACCCTGCTCGTCAAACACCGCATCGACGGCGTCATCGCCACCAACACCACGCTGTCGCGCGAAGGAGTAGAAGGACTAGTGCACGGCAGCGAGATGGGTGGTTTGAGCGGCTTGCCCGTGCGCGAAAAATCCACCGCAGTCATCCGCCAACTCGCCTCCGAACTAAACGGAGTATTGCCCATCATCGGCGTGGGCGGCATCGTGAAAGGCGCAGATGCATTGGAAAAGATGCAGGCAGGGGCATCACTGGTGCAGATGTACAGCGGGATGATCTATCGGGGCTGGGAACTGATCGCGGAATGTGCCGCAGCGATCCGTCACAAGCACTAACTAAAAACAATCAACGGAGACAACATGGCCGAAGTAAAACGTGCCCTCAACGAGTTTTATCTCGACGAAGATGGCGAGCCGGTTTAACACAAGACTCCCGCCCCCCTTCGATTTTTACAGCATTTTTACCCTGCGGCTGGAATAATCCCGCCGCATGAAACCCATCCGCCTCTTTGCCGCATTGCCACAGCCACACAGCACGCCCGCGCGCATGCTCTGGGCTATTGCGGCCTGCGGCCTCGCCACCTTGTTGGCCTGGCCCTGGCGCGACCTCCTCGACCCGGCCAATACCGCGATGCTTTACCTGCTGGCAGTGGCCGTGGTGGCTGCGCGCGCGGGCAAGGGGGCGGCCATTGTGGCCGCCCTGCTTGGCACGGCATTGCTCGATTTCTTCTTCATCCAGCCACGTTTCACGTTCACTGTCGGCGATGTGCAATATGCGGTCACGCTGGCGGTGATGTTTGCCGTGGCGCTCATCATCGGCAACCTGACACAGGGTTTGCAGCGCGAAAAAGAAGCCGCGCAAGAACGCGAACGGCAATCGCGCGCGCTTTACCAGCTTGCCAGCCAATTGGCGGGCGCACTGACGCTGGAACAGGTGGACGACATGACGCGTCGTTTCCTGTATGAAACGCAATCGTGCCGCAGCCTGCTGCTGATGCGGCACGGTGAAGAAATATTGCCCGCCAACGCTGACCAAACGCCACTATCCGGCAAGCCCTATTACGCGACACAAGCCGCCCTCCGGCAGGGCGCGGCGCAGGCCACGCTGGACGGGCCGCTGCATTGGCTGTTTCTGCCGCTGCATGATTCGCCCCAGGCACGCGGCGTGCTGGCGCTCTCCTCTTTCGATGTCGGCTTGCTCGGCAACGAGCAGCGCCCGCTGTTCAAAGCCATCGCCGCGCTGGTTGCAGCTTCCGTCGAACGTCTGCACTTTATCGAGGTGGCACAGCAAACGCAGTTGCAAATGACCGACGAACGCCTGCGCAGCAGCATCCTTTCCGCGCTGTCGCATGACATCCGCACGCCGCTCACCGTGCTGTACGGCATGGCCGACACGCTGGCGCAATCGGCGCTGCCGGATGCGCTGCACGAGATGGCGGACGCGATGCGCCAGCAGACATTGCGCCTGAACAGCATGGTGTCCAACCTGCTGGACATGGCCAAGCTGCGCGCGGGCGACATCCGGCTCAATCTCGAATGGCAACCGGTGGAAGAAGTAATCGGTGCGAGCATCAAGCTGCTCGGCCCGGCGCTGGCGCAGCATCCGGTGAGCGTGAAACTCCCCCCCGATATGCCGCTGCTGCGCTTCGATGCGGTGCTGATGGAGCGCGTGCTGTGCAATCTGCTGGAGAACGCCGCGAAATACGCACCGCCCGGTTCCCCCATCCGCATCGAGGCGAAGATCAACAAGACTCTGGCGCATATTTCGGTATGCAACGACGGCTCGCAGTTCCCGTCCGATCGGCTGGAAAACTTGTTCGAGTTGTTCGAGCGCGGCGACGCCGAATCGAACGTGCCCGGCGTGGGGCTGGGCCTCGCCATCTGCCGCGCCATCGTGCATGCGCACAGCGGCACCATATACGCCGACAACGACAACGGCGCCTGCGTGACCTTCACATTGCCGCTGGGCGAACCGCCCGCCA
>JBAZYW010000045.1:5299-12323 GCA_041659125.1 Gallionellaceae bacterium
AGGACGAGCATGAGTGAACCCTCCATCCTGTTGATCGAGGACGAGGCGCAGATACGCCGCCTGCTGCGCGCCGCGCTGGAAGATGAAGGCCTTCACGTGCTGGAGAGCAGCACGCTAAGAGAGGGTATGGCGCAACTGCATGCCGACGCCGTGCAACTGCTTATCCTCGACCTCGGCCTACCCGACGGCGACGGCATCGCCTTCATCCGCGAGCTGCGCACGCAGTTCGCGCTGCCGGTGCTGGTGCTCTCCGCGCGCTCGGCGGAAGGCGAAAAGATTCGCGCGCTGGATGCCGGGGCGGACGACTACCTGACCAAGCCCTTCTCTACCGGCGAATTGCTGGCGCGGGTGCGCGCGCAACTGCGCCGCCGTCCGGCGGAAGATGCGGAAGCCGAAACGCACGTCTGTTTCGGCGACATCGAAGTAGATCTCGCGCAACGCAGCGTCACGCGCGGCGGCGCCCCCGTCCACCTCACCCCCATCGAATACCGTCTGCTGTGCGCCATGCTGGCAAGCAACGGCAAAGTGATGACCTACCGCCATCTGCTGCGCGCGGTGTGGGGAAACGCCTTCGTCGAGAGCAACCATTACCTGCGCATCTACGTGAGCCACCTGCGCCAGAAACTGGAAAACGATCCGGCACAGCCGAAACATTTTTTGACGGAGACGGGAGTGGGATACCGGTTTCAGCAATAAGTCTGTAAAGGCGCTATCCACGAAATACACGCACGAAATCAAAACAGATAAATGCCACGAAATGTCAGGGTTACTTGATTGTTTTATTTCGTGTATTTCGTGGACAAATTTATGCACTTGAACTTAAGAAAGATCACGACATGACTCAAACCAGCAAATCCACCACCAGTGCCCTAGCCCTGGCCGCGCTCGGCGTCGTCTACGGCGACATCGGCACCAGCCCGTTGTACGCCTTTAAAGAAGCCTTCGCCGGAACGCACGGCCTGGCGCCCACCGAGCCGAATGTGCTGGCGACTTTGTCGGCATTGTTCTGGGCGATGGCGCTCATCATCTCAATCAAATACGTGTGGGTGATGCTCAAATTCGATAACGAGGGAGAAGGCGGCGTACTCGCGCTGACCGCCCTGGCGAACCGCTCTGCAGCGGGCTCATCACACTGGAAGTTACTCATCGTCACCGCAGGAATTTTCGCGGCCTCGCTGTTTTACGGCGACGCCCTCATCACCCCGGCGATCTCGGTGCTCTCGGCGGTCGAAGGTCTCAGCGTCGTCACGCCCGCATTGGAAAAATTCATCCTCCCGGTCACTGTCGGCGTACTCACCGGGCTGTTCGTCATCCAGCGCCGGGGCACGGGTAGCATCGGCAAATTGTTCGGCCCGGTCACGCTGCTGTGGTTCGCCGCATTGGCTGTGCTGGGCGCGATCAGCATCGTGCAAAACCCCGTTGTGCTGAACGCGCTCAATCCGATGTACGCCATCAACTTCGCGCTGGAACATCCGACCGGCATGTTCTTCCTGTTGTCGGCGGTATTCCTCGCGCTCACCGGCGGCGAGGCGCTGTATGCGGACATGGGGCACTTCGGCGCGAAGCCCGTGCGGCTGGCATGGTACGGACTCGTGTGTCCGGCGCTGCTCATCAACTATTTCGGGCAAGGTGCGCTGGTGCTGCGCTCGGCGGACGCAATACAAAATCCGTTCTACCTGCTGGCGCCGGATTGGTTCCTGTTGCCTCTGGTCGCCTTAGCCACTGCTGCCACAGTAATCGCTTCGCAAGCCACCATCTCGGGCGCATATTCCATCACCCTGCAAGCGATGCGTATGGGTTACCTGCCGCGCCTGTACATCCAGCACACTTCCGATTCGCAGCGCGGACAGATATACATCCCCGCCGTTAACTGGATGATGCTGGTCGGCGTCATCATCCTCGTATTCCAGTTCGGTTCATCCGGGGCGCTGGCGGCGGCTTACGGCATCGCGGTATCCGGCACCATGATCATCACCACGCTGCTGACGCTGTTCATCACGCTGATGTTGCCGGGGCGCGCACGCCTGCTGTTGCCGCTATTACTGGTTTTCGCATTGCTGGAAATGCTGTTCTTCGGCTCCAATCTGACCAAAGTTTTTCACGGCGGCTGGATGCCTTTGGCGCTCGGCCTGCTCCTGTTCATCATGCTCTCCACCTGGAAACGCGGCAGCACTCTAGTCGCCGCACAACGGCGCAAACTCGACATCGCGATGGATATGTTCATCTCCGGCACGCAACCTGATGTGCCACGTGTGGCAGGCACTGCGGCCTATCTGACAGCCGACCCTACCTTCGTTCCGAGCGCGCTATTCCATAACCTCAAGCACTTCAAAGTCCTGCATGAACAAACGCTTTTCCTGCATGTCGTTACCGCAGACGTGCCTTACATCGAACCGGAGCAACGTCTGCGAGTGACCCAACTCGCACCCGGCATGTACAACATCGCTTTGCATTTCGGCTTCCGCCAAGAGGTGGATATCCCGCTGGCCTTGCAAGGACTGGATGTGCACGGCATAAAACTTGACGGCATGAACACCACATATTTCGTCGCACGTTCAAACGTGGTGGACGGCCCGGGCGGAATGCCGAGATGGCGCTGCGCCCTGTTCTCGTGGATGACACGGCAATCCGAAGGTGCGGCGAGCTTCTTCAATCTGCCCGCAAATCAGGTGGTCGAACTCGGCACCAAGGTGGTTTTGTAACGACAATAGCCGCAAGTTATATCCATATGCGCTAAACACGGTTGAAGCCCCGAATGAATCGGCGGATAATCGTCGCCTTCTCATAGAGGCAAGTGAATGACCGAATACTTACTCATTCTCGTCAGCACGGTGTTTGTAAACAACATCGTGATGGTGAAGATACTCGGGCTGTGCCCGTTCATGGGGGTTTCCAAAAAACTGGAAGCCGCTGTCGGCATGGGTGCGGCGACCACTTTCGTGCTGACCCTCGGTTCCGGTGCCAGCTATCTCATTCAGCATTACCTGCTCGGCCCCGACTTGGCTTATCTCACCACGCTGTCGTTCATCGTGGTCATCGCGGGCATCGTGCAGTTCACCGAGATGGTGGTGCAAAAGACCAGCCCCGCCCTGTATCAGGTGCTGGGCATTTACCTGCCACTGATCACCACCAATTGCGCGGTGCTCGGCATCCCGCTGCTCAATGTGCAAGCCAAACACGACTTCATGGAATCGCTGCTGTTCGGCTTCGGCGGCGCGCTGGGCTTTACCCTGGTGATGGTGTTGTTCGCAGGCATCCGTGAGCGTCTGGAAGGTGCCGACGTTCCCGGCATCTTCAAAGGCTCCGCCATCGCGATGGTCACTGCCGGGTTGATGAGTCTGGCATTCATGGGCTTCTCGGGCTTGGTGAAATGATCGCTGCGCTTCTGGTAATGATCGGCATCGCTGTGTTCCTGGGGGCGGTGCTGGGCTTCTCCGCCATCAAGTTCAAGGTGCAGGGCAATCCGCTGGTAGACAAGATCGACGCGGTGCTGCCGCAAACGCAGTGCGGCCAGTGCGGTTATCCCGGCTGCAAACCCTATGCGGAAGCCATCGCTAAAGGCGAGGCCGAAATCAACAAGTGCCCCCCCGGCGGCGAAGAAGGCATACGCAAACTCGCCGATCTGCTCGGCAAAGAATTCATCCCGTTCGGCGAAGGCGCTGCGCCCAAAGCCAAGTCGGTCGCCTTCATCGACGAGAACATCTGCATCGGTTGCACGCTGTGCATTCAGGCCTGCCCGGTAGACGCAATCGCAGGTGCGGCCAAACAGATGCACACCATCATCGCGTCTGAATGCACCGGCTGTGAGCTATGCATCGCGCCCTGCCCGGTTGATTGCATCAGCATGTTGCCTATCGGCGAAGACATCACCAACTGGAAGTGGCGTTATCCGGTATTTCCTATTCGGGCAACAATATGAAAGCGGCCTTCAAATTCCACGGCGGCGTACACCCGCCCACGCACAAGACTGAATCGACGGGCACGCCCATCGCGCAAGCTGCGCTTCCGTCGAAACTGGTCATCCCTCTGCACCAGCATGTCGGTGCGCGTGCAAAACCCGTGGTGCAAGTCGGCGAACATGTACTCAAAGGACAGACCATCGGCCAACCGGAAGGGCGTCTCTCCAGCACAGTGCATGCGCCTACGTCCGGCACGGTCAGCGCCATCGACCTACAGCTGGTCGCACATCATTCCGGCCTGCCCGACTTGTGCATAACCCTCATCCCCGATGGCAAAGACGAATGGATCGCGCATAGCGGCGTGGATTACAAACAGACTCCGCACACCGAGCTGCGCCACTTGCTCAGACAAGCGGGCGTCGTCGGTTTAGGCGGCGCGGTGTTCCCCAGCGACGTGAAAGCGTATTCCAACAAGCACAAGATCAAGACCATGGTGCTCAACGGCGCGGAGTGCGAGCCTTACATCACCTGCGACGATCTGCTGATGCGCGAACGCGCTTCCGACATCCTGCGCGGCGCGGAGGTGTTGCGCGAATTGCTGTATGCCGAAGAAGTATTGATCGGCATCGAGGATAACAAACCCGAGGCCATCGCCGCGATGCGTCAGGCCGTGATCGACGACAGGCATGAACACATGCAGGTGATCGCCGTGCCAACGGTCTATCCGAGCGGCGGCGCGAAGCAGCTCATGCGCATCCTCACCGGCATTGAGGTCGCGGCAGGTGTGCGCTCGACCGAGAAAGGCCTGCAATGCTTCAACGTCGCCACGGCCTACAGCGCGTGGCGCGCCATCGCGCACGGTGAGCCGCTGCTGTCGCGCATCGTTACCGTTACCGGCAATGTCGAGTGCGCACAAAATTTCGAAGTGCTGCTCGGCACACCGGTCGGTGAGCTTGTCGCGCAAGCGGGCAGTCGTCCAGACACCGACAAATACATCATGGGAGGCCCGATGATGGGCGTGCAGCTTCCCGCCGCCACGGTGGGCATCACCAAGGCCGCCAATTGCATCATCGCATCCTCACCCGCGCTGTTCCCGCCGCCGTTGCCTGCGCTACCGTGCATACGCTGCACGCGTTGCGCCGAAGTGTGCCCGGCTGAATTGCAGCCGCAAGACCTGTATTGGTTCGCCAAAGCCAACAATTTCGGCAAGGCGCAAGAGTTTCATCTGTTTGACTGCATCGAATGCGGCGCCTGCGCTTACGTGTGCCCCAGCCACATCCCGCTGGTGAATTATTACCGCTACGCCAAGAGCGAGATATGGGCGCGCGAACAGGAGAGTCAGGCAGCGGAAGTAGCGCGCGAACGGCACGAGTATCGCCAGTTCCGCATCGAACGCGAGAAGCAGGAAAAAGCCGAGAAGCTGGCGCAAAAAGAAAAAGCCGCAGCCGTCGCCAAAGCAGAGGCCGCACAAACGCCTGTCGCCACTCCGCTCGACCCGAATGCCGACCCGGATGACACGATGCAACTGCGCATCAACGCGGCACTGGCGCGCGCCAAAGAGCAGGCCGCCGCCGCGCACCCAAAAAATACCGAAGCGTTGACGCCGCAACAACAAGCCGAGATCGCCGAGGCCGATGCGCGCCGCGCACAAGCGCACGAAATGGCACTTTCCGATGCCGAACGAAAGAACGAATAACGCCATGTGGATATCCCCCTTCATCACTAAATCCAACAGCGTCAGCGAGATCATGTTCAAGGTCATGCTGGCTCTCATCCCCGGCATCGCGCTGTACGTGTGGTATTTCGGCCCGGCCATATTGGTATCGCTGACGCTGGCCTCCCTTACCGCGCTGGCGACTGAAGCCGCGATGCTCAAATTGCGCGACCGCCCGCTCAAGCCGTTTCTATCCGACAACAGCGCCTTGCTCACCGCATGGCTGCTGGCGCTGTCCATCCCGCCACTGGCGCCCTGGTGGATGGTGGTAGTCGGCACAGCCTTCGCCATCGCCGTCTCCAAACATCTGTACGGAGGCCTGGGCAACAACCCGTTCAACCCGGCGATGATCGGCTATGCCGTGCTCATCATTTCGTTCCCCGTGCACATGACGCACTGGCTCACGCCGCATGCGCTGGGAGGCATTGAGCTGTCATTCGCCGAACAACTGGGCTACATCTTCAACGGCGTGTTACCGAACGGATTGACGCTGGACGCGGTAACGATGGCGACACCGCTGGACACGCTGAAGACGCAGTTGCATCTCGGTCTCTCGGTGCATGACATCCGCGACATGCCGATCTATGGACGCTTGGCGGGTAAAGGCAGCGAAATGGTGGCGCTCGGCTTTGCCATCGGCGGTATCTATCTGTTGCTGAATCGCATCATCACCTGGCATCTGCCGCTGGCCTACCTCGGCGCACTGTTCGCAACTGCCGGCATCTTCCATCTCATCGACCCGGCGCATTACGTCACGCCGCTGTTTCACTGGTTCTCCGGTGCGGCAATGATAGGCGCGTTCTTCATCCTCACCGACCCGGTCACCTCACCGACCACCGCCAAAGGCAAGATCATCTTCGCCGTCGGTGCGGGTGTGCTCACTTATCTGATCCGCGCTTTCGGCGGCTTCCCCGACGGCATGGCTTTCGCCACGCTGTTCATGAACATCTGCGTGCCGCTGATCGATGCGTGGACGCAACCCAAGGTGTTCGGCAAAAAGGAGGGGGGCAAATGAAACGTCTAGCCCGCGCCAGCTTGCAGTCCGCTGCCAATCTGGTGTTCTTCGCCGTCATCGGCACGGCGGTACTGGCATCCACCTTCTTTCTCACACATGACGAGATCGTGAAGAGCGAAAAAGCCGAGAAGCTGAAACTCATCACCCAGATCGTGCCGCCCGAACTGTTCGACAACGACATTATTCAAGACGCCCTGAACATCTCCACCGATCCGCTGCTGGGCAACGACGACAGCACGCTCGCCTACCGCGCCCGCCTCAAAGGGGAGCCCTCCGCCGTGGTGCTGGAAGCCATCGCACCGGACGGTTACAGCGGCAAGATCAAACTTATTCTCGCCGTGCGCGCCAATGGCGAACTGGCCGGCGTGCGCGTGGTATCGCACAAGGAGACACCGG
>JBAZYW010000046.1:0-12200 GCA_041659125.1 Gallionellaceae bacterium
CAAGAGGCGTGCGGATATTGTCATGGCGACGTGAAGACGATGACTGTCGCGCGCCGTCAAAAATCACTATCCATGGGATGGTGTGTAAGTTGCCACGAAAAAGATCATCCGGTGGATGCGGCAGCTACCAAGACGACAAAGGGTCCGAACGACTGCTGGCAGTGCCACAAATAATCGGCCTGTGAATCGCGAGTTCGCAA
Source organism: Gallionellaceae bacterium (assembly GCA_041659125.1). Classification (GTDB taxonomy): domain Bacteria; phylum Pseudomonadota; class Gammaproteobacteria; order Burkholderiales; family Gallionellaceae; genus PALSA-1006. Next base: position 201 of record JBAZYW010000046.1, read on the forward strand.
ATCAAGATTTCCAAGAGGGTTCAGTGATGATTGAAAACGGTTTTAATCGACGAGATTTTCTGAAGGTGTTGGGTTGGGGTGGTACGGCTGTCGCATTGAGCGGTTGCGGTAATACCTCGGTGCAAGATGGTGCAGAAATTGTGACTTCCTATGTGGAGCCTGCCGAATATGCGCTTCCCGGTATCGGTGTGTATTTTAATTCGACCTGCGCGCAATGCGACGCGGGTTGCAGCATCACCGGGCGTGTACGCGAAGGCCGCGTGCTGAAGCTGGAAGGCAATGCCAGTTCTGCCATCAACCACGGCAAGCTGTGCGGTCTCGGTCAGGCTGGCGTGCAAGCGCATTACAACCCCGACCGCGTGCGCGAGCCTTTGTTGCGCAACGGCGACAAGGGTGAGGCAATCACTTGGGATAAGGCGCTGGGCTTGATCAACGAAAAGCTCAGTGGCGTGAAGGGCGATGAGGTCGCGTTCCTGACCGGCGGTGTGAGCGGCCATGTCAAAGTGTTGCTGAAGAATTATCTGGAAGCGCTGGGTTCAAAGAATCACTACGCTTACGATGCGGTTGCGCCTTCGGTGGTGCGTGCGGCCAACAAGAAAGCCTACGGCGTGGAAATGCCGCGTTTGCGTTTGGATAAGGCGCAAGTGGTGGTTTCTTTCGGGGCGGATTTTCTGGGGGCTTGGGTTTCTCCGGTGCATTTCTCGCAGCAATATGCGCAGTTCCGCAAAGGCAGCAACGGCGTGCGCGGCGTGCTGGTGCAAATTGAATCCAAGATGACTTTGACCGGCGCGAATGCGGATCGCTGGATCGCTATTCGCCCGGGGACGGAAGGTATCTTGGCGCTGGGCATCATCAATGCGCTGGGCGCGGCAGGTTTGTCATTGCCGGCGGATGTCGCTGCGGTGAGCAAGGCATATAACGCCGAGCGCGTCAGCAAAGATACGGGTGTGTCGGTCGAGCAGATCAACAAACTGGCTGCGTTGCTGAAGGAGCGCGCGCCTAGCTTGGTGATTGCCGGTGGTGCGGCCGAGGGTTATATGCATGGTTCGCAAAATGCGGCGGCCATCGCGCTGTTGAATCGCGTGCTGGGCAATATCGGCAAAACGATCGAAGCGCCGGCAAATATACCGTTCCCGCAAGTGGCCGTTACAAACGGCAATCGTTCATCGGTGCAGGCGTTAAACGACAGCATGGCAAACGGCAAACTGAAAGTGCTGTTCAGCTACGGTGCAAACCCGGTGTTCACTGCTCCTGCCTCACTCAAGTTCAAAGACAATCTGAAAAAAGTGTCGTTCAAAGTGGCGTTCGCGAACTATCTGGACGAAACCGCGCTGGAAGCGGATCTGGTGCTGCCGCTGGATTCCGCTCTGGAAGACTGGGGCACCGCTGTGCCGGAATATTTGGCCGAAGGTGCGCAACTGAATATCCAGCAGCCATTGATGGAAAAGTTGCACACTGGTACGCGCGGTGCGGGCGACATTCTGTTGGCCTTGCTCAAGCAGCGTCGCGCCAATGAATACAAGGACTACGAGGATTTCTACTCCTATCTGCGCAGCGCTGTAGTGAAGAACAAATCTGCGCTGGGCGGTGCGGGTGCGGATGACGATACGTTCTGGGGCGAAACGCTGAGCAAGGGCTTGGTCAAGCTTCCCGCGTCGAACGGTGCTTTGTCGGCGAAATCCAGCGCTGCCGGATTGGTTTTACCTGCTCCGGCAGAGGAAGACAGTGCCTATCCGCTGCACTTGATTCCGGCGGTGACCGCGAATCTGCGCGATGGTCGCCATGCCAATCAACCCTGGCTGCAAGAATCTCCAGACCCGTTGACCACCATCGTGTGGGATTCATGGGTGGAATTGCATCCCACGACGGCGAAAAAGCTGGGTATCGTCGAGGGCGATATTGTCGAAGTGACTTCGCGCAGCGGTTCGGTAAAAGCGCAAGCCTATCTGTTCCCCGGCATTCATCCCGATGCGGTTTCCATTCCATTGGGCAATGGTCACACTGCGCTGGGTCGTTGGGCCAAGGATGTCGGCATCAATGCGTTCGGTCTTCTTGATCAGGTTGTGGATAAAGACACGGGCGAGCTGGCGCTCAATGAGACTCGCGTGAAGATCGCCAAAACCGGCAAACGCGTAATGATCGTCAAGGATGAAGGCGCGGCGGGCGGAAGTCAGGCGGGTAAAAAAATAGCCTTAAGCGCATCGACTGATGAAGTTGAACTTTCGGGGGAGGTTTAAAAAGTGTCCGTTACCAATCTATTAGAAAACTGGTCGCAGTTCCGCCACGGTCATCCGGTGGATGACAAGCCGCACGAGGAATACAAGTGGGCGATGGCCATCGACCTCGATGCCTGTACCGGTTGTAACGCGTGCAGTGTGGCGTGTTATGCCGAGAACAATATTCCGGTGGTGGGCAAAGAAAAATTCAATGCCGGACAGCAGATGCACTGGATGCGTATCGAGCGCTACTGGCCTGAAGACGGGCGCGAGTTCGCCGATCAGGGCGCGCAGTTCCTGCCGATGATGTGTCAGCAATGCGAAGCGGCCCCGTGCGAAACAGTGTGTCCGGCGGGTGCGACCAACCATACGGCGGACGGCGTGAACTCGCAGATTTACAACCGTTGCGTGGGTTCGCGTTATTGCTCTGCCAACTGCCCGTTCAAAGTGCGTTACTTCAACTGGTACGACTATCCGTCGACTGACAATGTCTGGCCTGCCGAGATGACGCAGCAGCTCAATCCGGATGTGTCGGTGCGCACCAAGGGTGTCATGGAGAAATGTACTTTCTGCGTGCAGCGTATGACGGCAGCGAAGAGCACGGCACGCAACGAAGGGCGTCTGGTGCGCGACGGGGAAGTGCAAACTGCTTGTCAGCAAGCGTGTCCGAGCAACGCAATTTCGTTCGGTAATCTGGTTGATCCGGAGTCGAGAGTGGCCAAGCAGTGGGCGCATCAGCAGGTCGAACTGGCAAAAGAAGTACAGGCGAAAGATGCCCAGGAAGGCGGCTCGGATCTGCGCGGTTACCGCATCATGGAAGAGTTGCGTTTGTATCCGTCGGTGATGTATCTGGAGCGTGTGCGCGAGAGCGCCATCTAAGGCACAAGTAAAAGGATAAGTGACAATGGAAAAAGATATTAGCGAGAGCATCGCCTGGGCAAAGATCAACGGTGACGTGCTCAAGAGCTTGGAGTCACCCAGAAAGCTGTACTGGGTGATTGTGGTTGCCGCACTGATGCTGTTTGGTGTCGGTCTGGGCTGCGAGGTGTATCAATACCAAATCGGTATGGGTGTGGCGAACTTGAACAATCCGCACGTATGGGGTTTGTACATTGCCACCTTCATTTTCTGGATCGGCATGAGTCACTCCGGTACTTTGCTGTCGGCGATTTTGCACTTGATGCATGCCGACTGGCGTAAGCCGATTTACCGTTTTGCCGAAGCGATGACCACCTTCTCGCTGATGACTGCGGGCTTGTTCGTGATGGTGCACTTGGGACGTTTGTGGCAGTTCTACTATTCGGTGCCTTATCCGAATGATCGCGGACTGTGTCCGAACTTCCAGTCCCCGTTGCTGTGGGACGCGATGGCGATCTTCACCTACCTGAGCTCCTCGGTGATTTTCCTGTTCATCGGTATGATCCCCGACTTGGCGATTTGCCGCGATCACTTGCACGAAGGTTGGCGCAAGAAGTTGTACACCATCTTGGCTTTGGGTTGGGAAGGTACCGACCGTCAATGGCGTAACTTCCGCGTTACCTATCTGACTGTGGCTTGTTTCCTGATTCCGCTGGCGGTGTCGGTGCACTCTATTGTGGCTTCCGACTTCGCTATGTCGCAACAGCCGGGCTGGCACGTGACTTCGTTCCCGCCCTATTTCGTGGCAGGTGCGTTGTATTCCGGTTGTGCGGCGATCATCACACTGTTCATCATCCTGCGTTATGTGTTCAGGTTTGAGGAATACATGACCTTGCCGATTTTGAAGAAAGTGGCACGTCTGACTTTCGCAATTGCGATGGTGTGGACTTATTTGAATGCAATTGAATTTGCGTCTGTCTGGTACAGCCATGACCAGGCTTCCAAAGATGTGTTGATTCAAAAGGCGACAGGTCCGTTTGCGCCATTCTGGTGGATGATGATTTTCTGCGGTTCGGTAGTGCCGTTGATGCTCGCGTTCAAACGCTTCCAGACCAACATTCCTGTGCTGTTTGCCGTGTCATTGTTGCTGAATCTGGGCATGTGGCTGGAACGCTGGATGATCGTCGCACCAACATTTTCGCACGGTTACTACCCGTGGGTATGGGACGGCTACCAATGGCCTTCGATGATTCAATGGGGCATGGTGTTTGGCAGTTTCGGTTGGTTTACCTTGCTGTTTATGATTTTCTGCAAGATATTCCCCTCGGTTTCCATGTATGAGGTGAAGGAGATGGTATACCACCGCAGCCTTGCGCTTAAGAAAAATGAGCTTGCAGAGAAGGGAGCGCACTGATGAGCCAACAACACATACTCGCGTTGTTTAATAACTTTGAAAATGCCGAAGCCGCAATTTACGAATTGCGCGCGGCGGACATCAAGGGATTTAATTTCGACGATTTGACGCTGAAATCTCCTATCGAGCACCATGAGGTAGAGGATCTTCTGGGCAAGCGCTCAGCCAACGTGCAGTGGTTCACGTTTGGCGGTGCCATCATGGGCGGCTTGCTGGGATTCTTTTTGATCGGCGGGGCGCAGGCGAATTTCTTTGCACAGATGAAAGGCGGAAAACCGATCGTGCCGTTGCCGCCAAACTTTGTGCTGACTTATGAGATGTTTATTTTGGGCGGCGTGTTTATTTCGGTGCTGGGTTTTCTGGTGTGTGCGGGCCTCCCGGCTAAGCGCTCGCCGCTATACAGCGCCAAGGTGTCTGAAGACCAGATCGGTATTTTGATCAAGGCTGATGCATCTGCCATGGCAAAAATCAAAAAGGTGTTTCTCGATCACGAGGCGTTGGAGATTCAGGAAGAGGCGGGGAAATGAAAAAACTATCCTTAGCAATTGTATTGTTATTGGCGCCCGCAATGGCGCAAGCTTGGCCGTGGTCACAGGACATGGCGAATCAGGTGAGTACCAAGCCGCAAGAGGGGGCCGATCCGGCCAATCCGGGCATGGTTCCATTTCCTAAACGCTCGGTGCCAGTTCCTGGTACGACAACCATCGTCAAGGATGCCGCTGCGGCCGATAAACTGAAGAACCCAATCCCTGCGGATCAAAAGTCCATTGCAACGGGTGGCCAGTTGTTTGAGATTTACTGTGTTGTTTGTCATGGAAAAGCAGGACAAGGCGACGGTTTGGTGGGGGCTAAGCTGGCTCTGAGGCCATACGATTTGTCCGCAGATATGACAAAAGCACGCAGCGACGGCTTTCTCTGGGGCTATCTGACTTTTGGCGGCGCGGTTATGCCGACTTACGGCAACGACCTGTCCCCGACTGAGCGCTGGCACGTGGTTAACTATGTGCGCAATGTCGTGCAGAAGGCGCAAGCCGCTGCGCCTGTAGCCAAGAAATAAAGGAGCAACGCAATGATTTCTTATAGCAACTGGGCGGTTTTGTCGGTAAATTTTCTGGTGGTGTTGTCTCTCGCTTTTAGCGGTGTAGCACTGTGTTCTGTGCTGTATCTGGTCGGTGCGAAATGGCGTTTTGAAGTGCGCCAGCTCTCGGTGTCCCTGTTTGCATTGTTCCCGCTGGCTTTTGTGATGTTGATTATCCTGTTGGTAGGCGCTGAGCATACCTTCCCTTGGCTCGGTCACACAGAGCATGGTGAAGAGCTCCATATGCCGGGTTGGTACACGCTGCCGTTGCTGGCCGCACGCGAAATTATCGGCATGCTGACGGTGATGTATCTGTCCTGGATTTTCATCAAGCGTCAAAAAGTGAGTGAGCGTAGCGAAGAAGATGCGGAGCGTTTCCATACCATTGCAACATGGATTCCGTTCTTTTACGTGCTTTACGGTACGATGGTGGCGTGGGATTTTGAAATGACGTTGCAGCCGGCTTGGCATAGTGCGATCTACGGTTTGCAAGTCATCATCAGCAACTTTGGCATGTTCCTGGCATTCCTGACGATCTGGATCTACGTGCTGAACACGCGCGACAAGCTGGTGCATAAAGTTAAAGGCTATATTTACAATTACATGGCGCAGATGATGTTGTCCTTTACGCTGCTGTGGATGTACACCTTCTTCGCGCAGTACCTCACAATCTGGTACGGCAATATCGGCGTTGAGGTGGATCGCGTGATGGGCATGCAAAACGGCGATTACAGCGTGTTGTGGTGGATGATGGTGTTCCTGAAGTATGTTATCCCGTTCGTTGTGTTATCCTTCCCCGGATCGCGCCAATCAACTAATGTGATATTAGGCGTTGCTGGAGGGATAATTTTGGGTACGATTTGCGAGAGATATACTTGGATTGCGGGCATCAATGGCACGGGTACTATCCCGGTGCTATGGGGTGTCGTGGTTTCCGCAGTAGTTGCTTTCATTGGATATAAGTTGGTCGGTGGTGCGATGCGTCGCAACCACCTGATAAAAGGTTGAGCCGCGCTATGATGACACTGTATTCGGGAACGATTTGTCCCTATAGCCACCGTTGCCGTATTGTGCTGTTTGAAAAAGGCATGGATTTTCAGGTTATTGATGTCGATGTTTTCAATAAACCGGAAGATCTTGCGGTAATGAATCCGTATAACAAGGTGCCGGTACTGGTCGAGCGCGATTTGATCCTGTACGAGGCGAACATCATCAATGAGTATATTGATGAGCGTTTTCCGCATCCGCAACTGATGCCGGCGGACCCTGTGATGCGCGCACGCGCTCGATTGTTCCTGCACCGTTTCGAGCAGGAATTGTTCTGTCATATCGACGGCTTGGAAAGCGGCGTGGCGAAGACTGTGGAGAAAGCCCGTGCAGCTGTGCGCGAGAATCTGACCCAGATATCGCCGGTTTTCACCAAGCAAAAATTTATGCTGGGCGATGAGTTTTCCATGCTGGATGTGGCGATTGCCCCATTGTTGTGGCGCTTGGATCATTACGGTATCCAGCTGGACAAGGAAGCCGCGCCATTGATGAAATATGCTGAACGGCTATTTTCTCGTCCTGCCTATAGTGAAGCAATGACGCCTTCAGAAAAAGCGATGCGTAAGTGAGTGAAATATCCACCAAGCCGTATTTGATTCGTGCGATTTACGATTGGTGTGCTGATAGCGGCCTGACGCCCTATTTGGCAGTGCAGGCGGATGAATATACGCAAGTGCCGATGGGCTATGTGAAAGACGGCAAGATCGTTCTGAACATCAGCGTGGATGCAGTCAGAAATCTGCACATGGGTAATGAAGATATCAGCTGTAGCGGTCGTTTCGGTGGGGTTTCGCATCAGATTATCGTCCCGATCGCGTCGGTGATGGGCATTTTTGCCAAAGAGAACGGGCAAGGTCTGGTGTTTCAGGGGCAAGACTCCTCGCCGATTTTGAGCGCTGCCGTCGAAAATAAATCAGGCGGGGGTGGCGAGCCACCCGACAGTCCCGCTCCTCAGGGTAAGCCGAAACTCAGGGTCGTGAAATAAAAAAGCCGTGGAAATTATCCACGGCTTTTTTCTTGCATTTACGACCCGTTACGCTGTCATTGCGGCGTGCATCTTACCCATCGCCTTTTGTTCGATTTGGCGAATACGTTCAGCAGAAACTTTGAATTCGGCGGCGAGGTCGTGCAGCGTGGCGGTATGCTCGCTGTTCAACCAACGCGCCTCGATGATGCGACGGCTGCGCTCGTCCAAGCTGTCTAGCGCATGTTTCAAGCCTGCGCTTTCTAGTTTTTCAAACTCGATGCGCTCAAGCACCTGATCGGGCTCGTTCTCGGAGTCGGCAGACAGATAAGCTATCGGGCTAAAACTGTGCTCGTCGTCACTCGCTTCGGGATCCAATGACATTTCGTGATTGCCGAAACGAGTCTCCATTTCCACCACATCGCGTTCACTGACATTCAATTCCTGCGCGATACGCGAAACCTCTTGCGGCTGCAACGTACCCAGACCTTGTTTCATGCTGCGCAAATTAAAGAACAATTTACGCTGTGCCTTGGTCGTCGCGATTTTAACCAGGCGCCAATTGCGTAGAATATATTCGTGCATCTCTGCGCGTATCCAATGCAGTGCGAATGAAACCAGACGCACCCCCCTGTCCGGATCATAGCGCTTAACGGCCTTCATCAATCCGATGTTGCCTTCTTGAATCAAATCGGCGTGCGGCAAGCCGTATCCTGCATATCCGCGCGCAACACTCACCACCACGCGTAGATGAGACAACACCAAAGCACGTGCAGCATCCAAGTCATTATCGCGGCGAAAACGCGTAGCTAAATCCAACTCCTCTTCCTGTGTCAGTACAGGAAAATTTTTAACCGACGTAATGTAACTGTCAATACTGCCAACAGCAGACGGCATAGGCAACGATAGGTTATGGCTCATGGTTCGTACCTCCTTTGATTAATTCTAGCACTCGCGCTAGCGGAGTGCTAGAGATCATTATTACCGGAATGGGGGCGTTATTTGGGTTCGATTTGCCAGAGATGCTGTGAAACGGATAACCACGCGCCCAGCCAGCCCAAATAGGACGAAAATCCAAGCAGTGTCAGGCTGTCGCCCAGTGAAAGGTGTTTCAGGCTGAAACTGCTGGCATAAAGCTGGGCTAGACCGGCAAGGCTGTAGTTCAGCAAAAGCAGGCTGGTGGCGATGATAAGCCAGGCCGCAGCACCTCCGAGCATTCCCTGTATGAGGCCAAAATACAAGAACGGGCGGCGAATGAAACCGTTGGTCGCGCCGATCAATTTGGAAACCTCGATCTCGTCGCGTTGGGTCAAGATTTGCAGGCGTATCGTGTTGAAGGTGATGGCGACCAGCGCGAAGCTGAGCATCGCTGCCAATATTAAAACCGCCAGCCGGGCGAATTTGAGCAGGGCTTCCAGCTTGCGTGCCCAGGCCGAATCCAGCTGCACATGCTCGAACTTGGGCCATGACTTCAGATCGTCGCGCAGCAGTTCAAGTTTCTGGGCATCCAATGCGACAGGGTAAATGATGAAAGCGTCCGGCAGCGGATTTGAAGAAAGTCCGCCAACCACATCTGCCAAGCCGGTACTAAGTTGCAATTGTTTAAGCGCTAAATCGCGCGGCACGAATTCGATATGATCGATCGCAGCATGCTCTTTGAGTTGTTTGCTGATACGCGCAATTTCATCCGGATCGGTTCCCATGGCAAGGAACGCGCTAATCTGCGGCGTGCCCGCCATCTGTTCCGCCAAGCCTTGCACGTTCTTCAGCAGTACATAACCGCCGACGGGCAGGCTCAAGGCGATACCGATGACCAGAATGTTGAGCAGGCTGGCAACGGGCGTATGCCATAGACGCTGCAGGGTAAAACGGATTACGCGCAAATGCTGAATAGCCGAGTTCTTCATACTTGCAACTCCCCGTGCTTCAGAGCTAGCGCACGCGCCGGGAATTGGCGCAGGATCGCTTCATCGTGGGTGGAGATGAGCAGCGTCACGCCGACCTGATGAAACGACTTGAAGATGTGCATGATCTCGCCGGAATACTCCGTGTCGAGGTTGCCGGTAGGCTCGTCGGCCAGCAGGATGGACGGGCGGTTGACGATGGCGCGGGCAATGCACAAACGCTGCTGTTCGCCGCCTGACAGCGCAATGGGATTGGCTTTCTCGCGTTTGAGCAAACCGACTTTATCCAAAGCAGCGCGCACGCGCTTGGCGCTTTCGCGGTGATCGAAGCCGCAAATTTGCAGCGGCAACATCACGTTATCGAACGCGTTGCGGTCAAATAACAATTTGTGATCCTGAAAGACGAGGCCGAAGTTGCGGCGCAAATAAGGCAGAGCGCCGCTCTTGAGCGACTTGGTGTTTTGTCCTTTCACGACCACACTGCCGCTATTGGGGCGCTCAATGGCGGCGATGAGTTTGAGCAAGGTGCTTTTGCCCGCGCCGGAGTGCCCGGTGAGAAACACCATCTCGCCCTCGGCGATCTCGAAGCTCAAATTTTTCAATGCCTCATGACCGCCGGGATAGCGTTTATAAACTTGGTTGAATTTGATCACGCATCAACTCCTAACAATGCCGCAACAAAATCCTCCGCCACGAACGGACGCAGATCGTCCAAGCCTTCACCCACGCCGATGAAGCGCACCGGAATGGGATGCGCCTTGGCGATAGCGGCAATCACGCCGCCCTTGGCAGTGCCATCCAGCTTGGTGAGCACGAGGCCGGTCACGTTCAACGCTTCATCGAAAGCCTTAACCTGGCTCAGTGCGTTCTGCCCGGTGTTGGCATCGAGTACCAGCAGCACTTCGTGCGGCGCATCGGGCAGTGCTTTGGCGATGACGCGCTTCACTTTTTTGATCTCTTCCATCAGGTGCGCCTGCGTAGTCAGGCGTCCGGCAGTATCCGCAAGCACGACATCAATGTTGCGCGCCAGCGCGGCATGCACCGCATCGAAAATCACGGCAGCTGCATCGCCGCTTTGCTGCGCGATGACGGTGACGTTGTTGCGCGCACCCCATTCCATCAATTGTTCTCTGGCCGCAGCGCGGAAAGTGTCGCCGGCCGCGAGTAACACCGACTTGCCCTGACTCTGGAAATGCTTCGCCAGTTTGCCGATGGAAGTGGTTTTTCCTGCCCCGTTGACGCCGCATAGCATGATCACGAACGGCTTGCGCCCTTCAGTGGCCAGCGGCTGGGCGAGCGGCTGCAGCAGCTTGAGCAGCGCATGTGCCAGAGCTTCCTTAATCTGGGCGACCTCGGTGAGTTTCTGTTCTTTTACATGGCGGCGCACATCGGCAAGCAGCAGGCGCGTGGCATCCATGCCCACATCCGAGGTGATCAGGATGGTTTCCAGTTCCTCGTAAAGCTCGTCGTCGATGCGTCCGCCGCGACTCAACAACTCGGAAAGTTGGCTGCCCGTGCGCGCCAGCCCGCTTTTTAAACGCGCCAGCCAGCTGGTATTTTCGGGGGTGTCGGCAGGAAGGGATTTTTTCAGGAAACCAAACATTTCGTCGTGTCGGCGGGTGGTTGAAATACTGCAATATGGAGCATAATACGCGCCCTTTACGGCGGCGCTTTGCTGTCGTCGCTATTTTATTCTGATTGATCTGACTTGGGCTAGAAATATGCGCATAGGCTTGTTGATAAATTTGAGTTGGCTGTTGTTATCGGTTTTTCCCGTGCAGGCAGAAGTGTTTGAGAAGACGCTGAGCAACGGGCTTAAGGTCATCGTCAAAGAAGATCATCGTGCGCCCGTTCTGGTGCAGCAAATCTGGTATCGCGCCGGCAGCATGGATGAGCGCACCGGTACTACGGGTGTGGCTCATGTGTTGGAACACATGATGTTCAAAGGTACCAAAACGGTGTCGGTGGGCGAGTTTTCCAAACGTATCGCCGCCGCAGGGGGGCGTGAGAACGCCTTTACCAGTTACGATTACACGGCTTATTTTCAGCAGCTGCACAAGTCCAAATTGCCTCTGGCGATGCAGCTGGAATCCGACCGCATGCATAACCTGCAATTGACGGCAGCAGAGTTCAACAAAGAGATCCGGGTGGTGATGGAAGAGCGGCGCATGCGCACCGACGATGAACCGCACGCGCTCATGGAAGAGAAGCTCATGGCGGCGGCTTATCAGGAGCATCCGTATCAACATCCCGTCATCGGCTGGATGAACGATCTGCTGGCGATGTCGGCGGACGACGCACAGGAATGGTACAAGACGTGGTACGTCCCCGGCAATGCGGTGCTGGTGGTGGCCGGAGACGTGCAGGCGCATGAAGTGTTCGCTCTGGCGCAGCGCTATTACGGCAAGATTCCCAAGCGTTCATTGCCGGTGCGCAAGACCTATAGCGAGCCGCCGCAAACGGGGATTAAACGCATTACCGTCAAGGCGCCCGCGCAACTGCCGTACCTGATCATGGCG
>JBAZYW010000047.1:0-12171 GCA_041659125.1 Gallionellaceae bacterium
GCAGAGTATTGCCGATGTCATGCACATGCAGCACCCCGAATCCGTTGCGTTTTACCGCCGCGTCGAGATCCGCCGCAGCCTGTTCAAATGATTTGTCTGTCTCAACGATGTAATACATCTTTAACCTCCTGAACTAGTACATAAGGACTCACCACCACCGCCCATACATCGGCATCCGCCTCATACCAGATCAATGCCTGAGCGTCAGTCACCGGGCCGATTTTACCCCCGGATAACCACTGTGCGACTTGCTTCTTGTTATCTTCGGATATTTGAAATGCGACCTCGACCAGATCGAGGTCGGCAGTCACTGAGATGGCACTACCGCTGGCAAAAAAGCGCTGCAACTCTTTCCATGCGATACGCGCGGTTTCCAGATTCACTTTGGTGCGCAGAATCTGCTGGGGGGTTGGAGTAGTCATGCTCTTTCCATTTTCAGATATGGATTAACCTGTACTCAGCGTTCGTCCGCCAGCGCCGAAAGTTGTTCGGCCTGATACTCGGCCATCAGCGCGTTGGTGAGCTCGCTGATGTCGCCGTCCATGATGTGATCCATCTTGTACAGCGTGAGGTTGATGCGGTGGTCGGTGACGCGGCCCTGCGGGAAATTGTAAGTGCGGATGCGCTCGGAGCGGTCGCCGCTGCCCACCAGCGATTTGCGCTCGGCGGCGAGTTTGTTGTGCGCTTCGCTTTCCTGTTTGCTCTTGATGCGCGCCGCCAGCACGCGCAGCGCCTGCGCCTTGTTTTGGTGCTGCGAGCGGCCGTCCTGGCATTCCACCACCGTACCCGTCGGCAAGTGGGTGATGCGCACGGCGGAGTCGGTCTTGTTGATGTGCTGACCGCCCGCGCCGGATGCGCGGAAAGTGTCGATGCGCAGGTCGGCGGGATTGAGTTCCACTTCGCCCACCTCGTCCGCCTCCGGCAGCACGGCCACAGTACAGGCCGAAGTGTGGATGCGGCCCTGCGTTTCGGTAGCAGGTACGCGCTGCACGCGGTGTGCGCCGGACTCGAATTTCAGCACCGAGTAAGCGCCTTGGCCCACAAGGCGCGCGATCACTTCTTTGTAGCCGCCTTTTTCGCCCAGACTTTCCGAAATAATTTCTACCTGCCAGCGTTTGCGCTCGGCAAAGCGCAGGTACATACGGAAGATATCGCCCGCGAATATCGCCGCCTCATCGCCGCCCGTGCCGGCGCGTACTTCGAGGAACACGTTGCGTTCGTCGTTGGGGTCTTTCGGCAACAGTTGTTTTTGGAGTTCGACTTCGAGTTGTTCCAGTTTTTCGCATCCGGCCTTGATTTCGGCATCGGTGAATTCGCGCATTTCGGGGTCTTCCGCCATCTCCTGCGCCGTGGCGATGTCCGCCTCGCAGGCCTGGTGCGCGTGATACAGCTCGACCACCGGCCCGATCTCGTTGCGTTCGCGGTTGAGCTTGCGAAACGCATCCATATCGCGCGTCGCATCCTCGCTGCTCAACAGGGTGTTTACCTCGTCCAGGCGTTCTGCAAGCTGGGCGAGTTTGGCGGCGATACTGGGTTTCATTCCGGGGTATGCAGGTGGTAGATGCGCTGCACCGCATCCAGCAGCGCTTCGCGCTCGTTGGCTTGCGCCTGATTCAGCGTCTGCGTCGGCGCATGCAAAAATTTATTGGTCAGCGCATTGCCGAAAGCTTCGAGCACTTTTTCCGGTGTCTCGCCCTTGGCCAATAGGCGCAGGGCTTTTTCCATCTCGCTGCGGCGCTGGCGCTCGGCATGGTCGCGCAAGGTGCGAATCGTCGGCACCACGCCGCGCGACTCCATCCAGTGGATAAATTCGTTCACGCCGGATTCGATGATGACCTCGGCTTCTTTCACCGCACCCTGGCGCGCGTCCAATCCGTCGCGCACCAGTTCGCCCAAATCATCCACAGTGTAGAGAAACACATCGTCCAACTCGGCGACTTCCCGTTCCACATCGCGCGGCACGGCCAGATCGACGATGAACAGCGGACGGTGTTTGCGCGCCTTGAGCGCGCGCTCCACCATGCCTTTGCCGAGGATGGGCAAAGTGCTGGCGGTGCAGGAAATAATAATGTCGTGCTGCGCCAGCTGCTCCGGCAATTCGTTCAGCGTGATGGCGTGGCCGTTGATGCGGCGCGCCAATGCTTGCGCGCGATCCAAGGTACGGTTCGCCACGGTGATGTGTTTGGGGTTGCGCGCCGCGAAATGCACCGCGTTCAATTCGATCATCTCGCCCGCGCCGATAAACAGCACGCGCTGCTCGGAGATGCTGGGAAAAATGCGTTCGGACAGCTTCACTGCCGCCGCCGCCATAGACACCAGATTCGCGCCGATCTCGGTCTGCGTGCGCACATCTTTGGCCACCGAGAAAGTGCGCTGGAAAAGCTTGTGCAACAGAAATCCCAGCGTGCCCGCCTGCTCGGCATAACGCACCGCCTGCTTCATCTGCCCCAGAATCTGTGGCTCGCCCAGCACCATCGAATCCAGCCCGCTCGCCACGCGGAAAGCGTGCTTCACGGCCTGCTCTTGCGGCAACTGGTAGATGTAGGGGGCAATTTCGGAAGTGGGCAAGCGGTGGTAAGTCGCCAGCCAATCGATCACCTGTGCGGGGGCATGGGTGCTGCAATAAACCTCGGTGCGGTTGCAGGTGGAAAGGATAGTCGCTTCCTTGACCTCGCCATTGCCGACCAGATCGCGCAAAGCCGGTTCCATCGTGTCGACATTGAACGCAATCTGCTCGCGCACCGAGAGCGGCGCGGTTTGATGGTTAATGCCAAAAGCGAATAGCTGCATGCTGCGTTAAGCTCGGAAGCCGGTTGATTCGGGGGGACGGATTATAGCGTTAATCGGGCGGAGGGCGAAATGGACTGATACAGAACGGCCAGCGTTACTTGATTTTGTTTTGTGCCGGCGGCAAATAATTCTCGTTGTTCACGACTTTTTTGCCCGTCTTGCTTTCCAACTCCTGCCGCGCATTTTTGGCGATACCGTCGCCGGTTTTAGCCGCAGATTTGTTTTCAGGCATGCCGCTAGCCTCCATGCTCTCGGCGATCTGGCGCGTTGAAAGCTCCGCCAGTGCGGTAAAGATCAACTCCGCCTCGCTCATATGGTCGCGCAGATTTTGCGTCTGTAAACCCTTCATCGCCTTGTGCGCCTTGATATCCACAGCAGCCCATTCCTGATGAATGATATTGGTGAGAATCGCGTATTCCTCGCCTTCTTTGATGTCGTGCTCTTTCCAGTAATCGGTCAGCTTATTGCGCGTCTCCTGCCCGGTCATGCGCTGCTGAATCCACTTCTCGCTGCGCCCGTGCTTCTGCCAAGTCTCGCGGGCGCGCTCCAGCGACAGCGCAGGATCGGCCATCTCCCGCATGCGCTCGTAACCCACCTTGGCCAGCCACAGCTTGATCGGCTCGGCTTTCGGGCTGGGCACAGACTGCACCAGACGCAGCAATGTTTCGGCAGTGGCGACATCGGTAGGTCGTTGCTTACCGTCAGCAGCTTCCATTTTCAACTGGTGACAATTTGTCACCAGTTGACTGCCTTCCTTGCCCAACCGCTCTTTCAACTTGTTCCAGTATTTGCGTGCCGTTTGATAATCCGGCTGCTGAGTTAACACCTGCACGATGTCCACCACGGAAAACCACCATGTTTCCGTGGCCTCGTCATACACACGGCGGATTTCATGCGCTTCAAAAATGGCTGGCTGGGGTTGCATGGTCTGGGCTCCTGATTCGGGACGATGGACAAAGCGGCAAACGCATCGTATGGAACGTTAGTTCCATTGTCAACCAGATTTGAATGGGTGCAACAGCCACACTATCCGAGTATGAATCCCGCTCCCGCGCTAGAATGCCCGCCCTTCGCCAGCCGCCGAAACTCAGGATCACCCCATGCTTGAAGAACGTTTAGTAAACATCGAAACAAAAATCACCTTCCAGGAAGACCTCATCGAGGAACTGAACAAAACGGTCTATCAGCAGCAAAGGAAGTTGGAGCGGCTGGAAGCGGTTTGCGTATCGCTCGTAAGACACATCGAATCAATGGAGCAAGCAAAGAACGAGGGAATGTCTGCGAACGAAAGGCCGCCGCATTATTAGCGAACAGTTCAGCCACAAAAACAAAAAGCCTCGCATTGCTGCGAGGCTTTTTTCTAACACGACACTCCAATTTCAAATCCGAGCGAACTCAACAATCTTCTGAGTTTGATTGTTTGGCACGACCAGCACATCATTAGCGGTCATTTTTTCAATGATTTCCAGATACATCTCATAGCGTTTTCCGTCGGTTTCGGCAGGCCCTTGCACGGGAAACAGCACTTGCTCAGGCAGCAATTTTAACGTCCGTAATTTCCCCACTTTACCCAACCAAGCCCAGCCGTGGTCGTAGATTTGTGCGGGATCTTCATGCGCCAAATGCAAAGGCTTGATCGCTTTTACCTCACGACCATTTTCAAGATGAACAAAAGGCAAACGCGTGTGATATGCAGCTGTATCGCCCAATGTTTCCGGGTGGTATTGTTTGTCTAATTTAGCATCCACCAGAACCTTACGAACGGTCTTCACCAAAAGCTGCTCTTGATAAGCTTTAGTCGCAAAATTACGTTCGACATAATGTCCGAATAGCTCATCGAACTGCTGTACCGGATCATCAGCCAGCACCACACGCACACCCTCAAAGCGCATCATCGCCTCGCGTGGGCGCGTTAACTCGGCAAACAATTGGCTAGCTAATTCAACATTCATGCCGTTTCCTTGCCGCGTATCCAGCCATTTACGGATGCGCTTTAATTCAAGCCGGAAATCAGTCGCGGCACGGCGATAGATGCCCGCATCGAGTTCCTCAAAGAAGGCCGTGATACGGCGAATCCGGGTCATCAATTTGAACTCAAAGAAACCGGTCTCGGGGCACAACATCACAATGCCTACGTTGGCGAACTCGCCAGTTTCCAGATAAGGAAGAAATCGGACGATAGCGTACTGGCAGGCGAATTTCTTCATCACGCTATCCTCCAAAAATTGTCATTTATAAATCGGCTGAGAAGAACTCGTGCCGCATCGCGGTTAAAGCTGGTGGGAACTCCATCGTCTGAGCGTGCGGCGTTTCACTTGCCGCCCGCCTTCAATTTGAACTGTCAAGGAATCCTTGACGGTTGCCCCCTCAATTAATTCGCCTTCTTTTAGGATATTGGCCGCATGCAGGCTAACGTTCTGCTTGGTGGTAGAGAACAGTTCGGCAATTTCTCCCTGAGCAAGCCAGACGCTACCGTCTTCGGCGCGCAGGCGCACTTCGGCTTTGCCGTCCTCGGTTTGATAGAGGATGAGTTCGCTCATAAGGTACGGTAAATCTTGTTGCTGGTCGTTTGCGATGAGGGCATCACTTCGTTCCTTGACGGTTTGCAGCATTATAACGATTGAAGTGACAAGGTGTTGAAGTGGCATTCATAAAGCCCGCTATGAATTAAAATCCCCGCTTCGTTAATAAATTGAAAAAGCCGATGCGCGCTCTCAACCGCCAAGACTACAAAACTCTGCTGCTCTCCGCCCTCGGCGGCGCACTGGAATTTTACGATTTCATCATCTTCGTGTTCTTCGCCGTGGTGATCGGCCAATTGTTCTTTCCGCCCGACATGCCGGACTGGTTGCGCCAGGTGCAGACCTTCGGCATCTTTGCGGCGGGGTATCTGGCGCGTCCGCTGGGCGGCATCGTGATGGCGCATTTCGGCGATCTGCTGGGGCGCAAGCGCATGTTCATGTTGAGTATCTTTCTGATGTCGATTCCGACCTTGGCTATCGGTTTGTTGCCGACTTACGCGAGCATCGGCATCTGGGCTCCGCTGGCGTTGCTGGCTTTGCGCGTGTTGCAGGGCGCGGCGATTGGCGGCGAGGTGCCGGGAGCGTGGGTGTTTGTGTCGGAGCATGTGCCGCCGCGTCATGTGGGCTTTGCCTGCGGCACGCTGACGGCGGGGCTGACCGGCGGCATCTTGCTGGGCTCGCTGGTGGCGATGGCGATTCACACGCGCTACACCCCGGCGGAAGTGCTGGCTGAAGGTTGGCGCGTGCCTTTCATCCTCGGTGGTGTGTTCGGTTTGGTCGCGGTGTGGTTGCGCCAGTGGCTGCACGAAACGCCCGTGTTCAAAGAGATGCAGGCCAAGCAGGAGTTGGCCAACGAGTTGCCGTTGCGCAAGGTAGTGCGCGAGCATCGTCCGGCGGTGATCCTCACCATGCTGATGACCTGGCTATTGTCGGCGGCCATCGTGGTGATGATTTTGATGACGCCAACCTTGATACAAAAACTCTATGCGATTCCCGCAGCAACGGCTTTGCAGGCCAGCAGCATCGCGACAGTATTTTTGAGTATTGGCTGTATTTTGTTCGGCGCGGCGGCGGATCGCTTTGGTGCGGGGCGGGTGTTGATGGCGGGATGCATCATGCTGGGACTGACTTCGGCGCTGTTTTATCAGCAAGTGGCGCTTGCGCCGGAATACATCAACGCCTGGTATGCGCTGTGCGGATTCTTTGTCGGAGTGATCGGCGTGATTCCAAGCATGGCGGTCAAAGCCTTTCCGCCTGCGGTGCGCTTTTCCGGGCTGTCGTTCTCATACAACGTGGCTTACGCGATATTCGGCGGCCTGACCCCGGTGCTGGTGAGTTTGCTGCTGCCGTTGGACAAGCTGGCTCCGGCGCATTATGTGGAGGCGTTGAGTGTGCTGGGTGTCGCTATCGGGTTGTATTCGTGGCGTAAAGCTAGGGTTTAATTGCGTCATTACATGACGGTATCTGTAGGTCGGGTTAGGCGCGGTTTTTTGCGCCGTAACCCGACGTTTGCGCCAAATTACGTCGGGTTACGCGATAAAGCCGCTAACCCGACCTACAGGTATTAGTTAAAAATGGCTATACCGTAGGCTGGTGGTGATAACCAGCCACTTGGCAATCGTTTTTTGATTGCTTAGTGGAATGGCTAATTGTTTCATCAGGTACGAACCCCAGCTTTGATACCTCCACATGCTGGGGTTCGCGTTGCTCACCACCAGCCTACTCCTTGCGTGTTCATCACGGATGGAATAAATCCGGGGGTAAACCTCCCGGTGGGTTTATGCGACAATGCGCGCTTCAAAAGAGCGTGAATGACGCGCCAATAAGATTCACCAAATTTTAGGATGAGCAGTGTCTTTAGAAAATCTTAACCAAATACTCGCGCCAGATATGGCGGCTGTCGATCAGGTCATCCGCGCCCGTTTGCATTCCGATGTGGCGCTGGTCAGCCAGGTCGGCGAATACATCATCAGCAGCGGAGGCAAACGTCTGCGTCCGGCGCTGGTCATTTTGTCCGCACAAACTTTCGGCTATCAGGGCAAGCAGCATCACGATCTTGCCGCCGTGGTTGAATTCATCCACACCGCCACACTGCTGCACGACGACGTGGTGGACGAGTCCGAATTGCGCCGAGGCCGCGAGACGGCCAATGCCCTGTTCGGCAACGCGGCCAGTGTGCTGGTGGGCGATTTTCTGTATTCGCGCGCTTTCCAGATGATGGTCGAAGCCAACGATATGCGCGTGATGCAAACGCTGGCGGATGCCACCAACGTCATCGCCGAGGGCGAGGTGTTGCAGCTGCTTAACTGCAACAATGCTGATGTGGATGCGGACAGCTATTTGCAGGTGATCCACCGCAAGACCGCCAAATTGTTCGAGGCCGCGATGCGTCTGGGCGCGATTCTCGGCAAGCAGGACTTGGTCACCGAAGCCGCCGCCGCGCGTTATGGCATGCATCTGGGCACAGCGTTTCAACTGGTGGACGACGTGCTGGATTATTCCGGCGACGCGCAGGAGATCGGTAAAAATCTGGGTGACGATCTGGCCGAAGGCAAGCCGACGTTGCCTTTGATTTACGCCATGCAGCACGGTACGCCCGCACAGGCCGCCGTAATCCGCGAGGCTATCGAACAGGGCGACATCAAGCGTTTCGATGAAGTGTTGCAGATCGTGCAACAGACCGGCGCGCTAGCCTACACAAGGCAACAGGCGCAGCGCGAAGCCGATCTGGCCCGCGCCGAACTTGCCAACGTACCGGATTCTCAGTACAAAAATTCTTTGTTAAAATTAGCCGAGCTTGCGGCTTCGCGCCAAGCTTAGTTGTTTTTTCAACATTCGGAGTGTGGCTCAGCCTGGTAGAGCACTGCGTTCGGGACGCAGGGGTCGGAGGTTCGAATCCTCTCACTCCGACCAATCGAGATTGGTCTTCTTCACGATTCTCAAAACGCCCATATTTATAGGCTTCAACCCGATTGCGAATCAGCCCGGAGAATGTTTACCGGCATGGCGAGAAATTCGCCATAGCGTTTTGCCGCCACGGTGAAGCGCTTTTGCTCCGCTTGGCTTAGGCTGGCAAACGCTGTCGCAGTGATCTCTATTGCCGCCTTTTTGATGACGCGTTTCCATGTGCCTACCACGCGCCCGTCGATGATGATGGTGGAGAAAAACATGCCATTGCCGCCGGGGCAGACCTTTTCCGCATGTGCCGCATCCAGCACCGCGCGGCGGTCTTTGTAGCCCAACAGATATTCGTCGAAGCCGGGCAAGGCAAACGCGCCCGGTGTCTCTTTCGGAATGCTAATGTCAGTAGGCATCCAGTAGGTGAACTTGCCTACCGTTTCCTGCATCAGCTTGGATTTGATCGCGTCGAGGCCGAGGCGCGCCTCCGCCGCACTCAAGCCCGACCACCAGATGAAGTCCTGCAAAGTGGCCGGGCCGTGACTGGTGAAGTAGCGCGAGGCCAATTCGGCTGCTGCCTCTTCGCGGGTTTTTTCCCGAGTCGGCGCGACCCATTCTTCGAGCAAAGCAAAGTTCTGCTCTTTGGCGCCGGTTGCCGCCAGGCAAATGAGGCTATGCAGCGCGCAGCTCCACAGGATGTGATAACCGCGTTGTCCCTCGGTGGAGATTTTTGCCTGCGCCAGTGCGGCATACATTTCCTCGCGGGATTTTTGTTTGCCGCCCTGCAAGGCCTTGGTGAACACCTCGCGGCAACGTGCCAGCGTGTTGTCGTCCAGCTCAAGATTGCGGCGGCGACTCGCGCTGCCCGCGATGTTTTTGGGCGAAGTCAGCATCAGCATCCAGCGCACGTCTTGCGCCGCAACGAAATGCAGCGTGCCGCGCATCGGCCAGGTGCGGATGATTTTGCCCGCATCTATCGCACGCACCACATCGGTATCGGTCGCGTCGGGCAGTCGTAATGCGATCGACCACTTCGCGCCGGGATAGTCCTGTCCCTGCATGCCGCCCAGCCATGCGACGACTTGCTCCGGCTGAGTAAAGCGGGGATGTGCGATAAGCTGGTTGTGTAAGCGCAGTGCGGGAATGTTCATTTGCCGCCGTCTTTCGCGCGATACGCCATCTTCATATAGGCATCGCCTTTTTCCAACTCATCCAGCATTTGGGCTAGGCGCTTTTGTTGTGTGGCGGGAAGTTTGGCGCGCGTGATCCAGCCGATGTAGTCGTTGCGTTGGTACGGTGGGCGGGCATCGTAGGCGGCGGTGAGTTTCTTTGCGGTCAAGGCCTTGCGGATGAAATCCGGCATGGGGTAGCGTTCACGAAGCTGTCGGGATATTTTTTCCATCATAGTCTCCTTCAAGCGGGTTTCTGTTCGTCCTCGACGCCGACGATGCGCGTCAGATAATGTTCCAGATTGCGTTCGGCGTGCTGCGGATAATGTTCCGGCAACAGCATGATGTCCTGAATGCGATCGAAGCGGAAGTTGCGGTAGGCTTCGCGCTTTTCGCACCACGCCAACAGCGTCCAGTGGTCGCCCCAACCTATCATGCCCAGCGGCCACAGGCTGCGCGTGGATTCTTTGCCGTTCATGTCGCGGTAGGAGATAGAAGCTTTCTGCCGTCCCTCGCAAGCTTGGCGCAGTAACCTGTGAATGCCGCTCTCGGCGCGTTCATATACCGGAATGCGATAGGGTAAACGCGACACGTTGATTAACATCTGCGGTGTGAGCGCGGCGAGTATTTTGGCCTCGGCCTGTTTCGCGGCTTGCGCCAGATCGGGATCAGTCCACGCCTGCACCATGCGGCTGCCGACCAGCAAGGCGGTGACTTCTTCCGCCTGAAACATGAGCGGCGGCAGATCGAAGCCTGCGCGCAAGCGGTAGCCTACGCCCGCTTCACCGTCGATGGGCACGCCGGAAAGTACGAGCGCCTGAATGTCGCGGTACACCGTGCGCATGGCCACGCCCAATTCATCCGCCAATGTTTGCGCGGTGATGGCGGTGCGCCGCCCTTGCAGCAGCGTCACCAGTTTGAACAGGCGTTCGGACTTACGCATGCGCAATAACCTTGTACGTGCTCTGCACTAGGCCGCTCTGAAAAGTCTTTGTCGATTCGTGCTGCAGCTTGATGTCGTGCGCCAACGTGCCGAAGAGCGGGATGCCCTCACCGAGCAAAACGGGAACTCGGGTAATCGTCATGTCCTGTATCAAACCGGCTCGCAGAAAGCTTTGTATCGTTTTTCCGCCGTCCACATAGACATGTTTGGCGCCTGACTGTTCCAGATAATGAGCAAGCTCGGCAGGCGAAGCCGAGGTGCCTGTCACCCCGTCTGCGAGCGTTTGTAATTCTTTTGAATAATGCCTGCTCAACACAATCACGCGTTTGCCTTGATAAGGCCACTCTCCGAAGGTCAGCACCAACTCGTAAGTGTTGCGCCCCATCACCAGCGTATCCACCGAAGCAAAGAACGCCTGATAGCCGTGATCTTCGCCGTTCGTTGCGCCATCGCTGCCGGGTAGCCAATCCAGCCCGCCATCTTTTCTGGCGATAAAGCCATCCAGACTGGTTGCGATGAATACCGAAAATATCACCACCACAGATTCCTCTCGTTTCCGTACTGTTGGTCTTACCGTGAGTTATACCCGATGCGATGCCAGCACTCCCAGCATTGCAACCAATTCTGCCGAGTGCGACGGATGCTGCAAGATTTCGTCTTCGTTCAGTCCGGTGATTGGCTGAGCAAGGGTAATGCACGCCGTATCGACCATGTTGGCGGACATCATCGTAACCGTTTCGCGCAACGCATGGTAGGCATGGGTTGCGCGCGGCGCGGCATTCAGCAACGCCACGGGCTTGTTCACGAACGACTCGTTGCCCACCATCCAATCCAGCGCATTCTTGATGACGGCGCTCACGCCATGTGCATATTCCGGACTGGCGATGACCACCGCATCCGCCGCGTTGATTGCTTCGCGCAATGCCGCCACGGCGGGAGGATTAGGAAACTCGATGTCCGGATTGAACAGCGGCAACTCGCCCAGACCGGGATATACGACCACCTCCATCCCGGCAGGGGCAAGGCGTGCCATTGCACGCAGCAGCCGGGTATTTTCGGAAGCGGCGCGCAGGCTGCCGGACAAGGCGAGGATTTTCACCTTTAGCCCTGTTGCATCACATGCGCTTTGCTGTGGCTCACTACCACGCTGCCGATCTCGACCAAGGGTTCGCATGTTGGCCCCATCACCTCGCCGAACTTCGCGCCGGATGCCCGCGCTGCGTCCAGACTTTCCCAGTACACCATGTCTATCCATTCGCCGTCGTCGGTTTCGGACAAACTGCGGAAGCGGAAGCCGGGCTGCACCTTGATCCAGTCGTTGATTTTTTCGTTGGCCTTGAGCCAGTCTGCGGCGGTCTTGTCTTGTTTCAAACGGAAACGCACCAGTTCTATCGTGTCGGACATGTTTTTCTCCTTGATTGATGTGCCGGAACATCCGGCAGGAGAAACTTACGCCCCCTCTGCTGACAGCGTATTGGCAGCAGTCTTTTCTTTCAGCATCTGCGCCGCGATCAATTCAAAATCGACACGAGGGATCTCCAGATGTCCGAAGCGGAACGCATAACCCCAGCGGGTCTTGTCTTTGATGAAGGTGAGCTGTTCGATGAGCGGGCGAATAGAGACATCCTTGGCCTCGAGGAAGCGGATGTCGCGACGATAAGGCACGAAGCCGGGAAACATTTCGAACTGATACACCTCGCTGCCGACTACCTCACCGATGGCGGTGAACTGCTGGCACAGAGTGTCTTCCCCGAACTTCTCCTTGGACGAGTAGTAGATGAGGCCATCGCCCACGGCCATGCGTTTGAGCGGCTGTGCTTTGCCGTGGCATAACTGGCTGAAGCCGCCC
>JBAZYW010000048.1:0-8385 GCA_041659125.1 Gallionellaceae bacterium
TTCCACGATGACTACCCCGTTCGACCTTGCCGACACCGATGCCTATTTGCGCTGGCGCGAACACAAGTTGGCGCACGCCATCGTCAATGCCGATGAGCTGATCGTCGAGATCAAAAATCCGCTGGAGGTAACGGCTTCCGAGCGCGCTGAAATACTGTCGTGCTGCCAGCGCAGCAACATGGCTATCTATACCAGCCGCATGGCGATGGACGAACGCATGCTGCAATGTTTCGGCGCGCAGTTCGGGCTGGAGCGGCTGGATGCCAACTGGCTGGCAGGCGAACAGGGCATCACACGCATCACCGTGTGCAACGACGACGACCAACGCCAAGCCTATATTCCCTACACCGACCGCGCCATCAAATGGCATACCGACGGCTACTACAACCCGCCGGAACGCCAGATACGCGGCATGGTGCTGCATTGCGCGCAGAGTGCCGGAACCGGCGGCGAGAACCGCATCATGGATCACGAGATTGCCTACCTGATGCTGCGCGATGCGCATGCCGATTTTATTCGCGCCCTCTCCGCACCCGATGTGATGACCATCCCCGAACGGATGGATGAAAGCGATGGCGTGCGCCCCGCCCAGAGCGGCCCGGTATTTTCTGTCGATGCCGCCGGTAATCTGCACATGCGCTACACCGCACGCACGCGCAGCATTGAGTGGAAAGCTGATGAAGCCACCCGCGCGGCAGTTTCCATGCTTGAACAATTGCTCGCAGCGGAATCGCCGCACATCCACTCCCTGCGCCTTGAGAACGGCATGGGCTTGCTGTGCAACAACGTACTGCACGACCGCACCGCCTTCACCGACGATCCGGCCAAGCCGCGCCTGTTATATCGCGCACGCTATCTGGATAGGCTGGCGACGGCTTAACCGCAATTTACTAATGTTTTCCCCTTCAACGCCGATACATTTCGGATGGCATCCATCTCGATGCTTTAATTCATACAGAAACGAAAGATGATCATGACCAAGACCGCGCCCTCCATACTCAAGCAACTCCAGTATTCGTTTTTAGCCTTCGGCTTGAGCATGGGGCTGGTATTTCCGCTCTACGCAAACTTCTTCGTCAACTGGAAAGAGGGCATGCTGCTGTGGTTCTGTCTGGGCTGCATCGTCGCCGGCATCACCATCGGCATCGCCAATCACCGGCTGCTTGAATGGCTGCTGATAGGCAAATTGCGCAAAGTCGCCGTTGCCGCTGATCGCATACGCAAAGGCGATCTGCGCGAAGGTTGCGGCATACGCAGTGCCGACACGGTCGGCGAGATCACCGAAGGCTTCGACTCCATGGCTGTGGGCTTGCGCGAGACTATAGGCGAGATGGCACGATCTGCCGATTCGGTGGATAGCACCGCACGCGAGATCGGTTCGTCCATGCAGTCGCTCGGCAACAACATGGATGAATATCGCCAGAACGCGCATGAAATCGTCAAAGTCATCAACGGCATGGCCGATGCCTCCAGCTCCATCCTCGACCTGTCTGATGCGGCTGGCAAAAGTTCGACTTCCGCCGACGAACTGGTGCGCAACGGTGTCACGCAGGTGGGAGCCACCGAGAAATCGATCTCAGTGCTGGACGAAGCCAGCCGCAAAATATCGAGCAACGCCGCCAGCCTGGAGGCCAGCGCCAAAGAAGTTGAAACGGCGGTGTCGGCGATACGCGCCATCGCCGAACAGACCAATCTGCTGGCCTTGAATGCCGCCATCGAAGCGGCGCGGGCGGGCGAACAAGGGCGCGGTTTCGCGGTCGTGGCCGACGAGGTCAGAAAACTATCCGAGCAGGCAGCACAGGCGACGACCCGCATCGATGCGGTGATGAAACGCGTCGGCGTCGATGTGGCCTCGACGGTGAGCATCTCGCAGGAAAACGCCAACGCGGTACGCGAAGGCCTACAGGCTTCCAAAGCATCCTCGGAAATTTTCGTGCAGATCGAACAGGCGACTGCCGCCATGAAAAGCTCGGTCGAAGCCGTGCGCGAAGCCGCCGACGACCAGCAGATGCTGGTGGGCATCGTGCTTTCGCGCATCGCGGAGAATCAAACCCGCACCGATGCAGCCGCCGAACTGACGGCGGTCTGCATCAAAGAGGCCGACCGTATGGTTGAGGCAGCGGACAGTCTTAATGAGATCACCAAGAAGTTCGTGGTGTGAAAATCGCTTTCGCCGCATCCCGTTTTTAAAGGTGTTTATGTCAAGGTTCCCCATCCTGCTTTGCCTGCTGTTACCTGCGTTCGCCCACGCGGACGCCCTGCCCGTCGCACAAATCGCACCGGGCGTTTATGTTCATCACGGCGAGCACAAAGACCTCAACACGAACTACGGCGGCGACATCTGCAATGTCGGTTTCATCGTGGGCGACAAGGGCATCGCCGTAATCGACACGGGCGGCTCACCCAAAATCGGCGCCCGCTTGCGCGCAGCAATACGCAAAATTTCCCGCAAACCTATCCTCTACGTGATCAATACCCACGTGCATCCCGATCACATTCTGGGCAATGCCGCCTTCAAACAAGACCATCCCGTCTTTGTCGGCCATGACAAATTGGCCGGTGCCATGACACAGCGCAGAGAAGCCTATCTGCGCAATCAAGCCGAATGGGTAGGCGCGGATGCGGCAGGCACCGAACTGATACCGCCCGCTTTGACGGTAACGACCACGCGCGACATTGACCTGGGCAACCGCATCCTGCACCTGACCGCCTATCCGCTCGCACATAGCCCCACCGATCTCACCGTGTTCGATAGCGCGAGCAATACACTGTGGACGGGGGACTTGTTATTCATCGAACGCACCCCCTCCCTCGATGGCGATCTGCCCGGCTGGCTCAAAGTCATCGAACAACTGCGCGCCACCCAGGCGATGCGCGTCGTCCCCGGCCACGGCACAGAAACGACAAACCTGCACGCCGCACTGGACGATGAAAAACGCTATTTCACCGTCCTGCTTGCCGATGTGCGCGGCGCCATCAAACGCGGCGAGAGCATGGAACAAACCATCGTGAGCGCCGCCCAATCCGAGCAGGCAAAATGGGTACTGTTCGACATCATCAACCGGCGCAACATCGCCCTGCTTTATCCAAAGTTGGAGTGGGAGTAATTCCGCACAACGGGATTATTTTCAGCCAAGCTTTTTCTCTGTGGCATGCGCAGTCGGCGGCGATGTGCCGCTAGCCGCCACACAACACATCTCGCCAATGCAGCTCATCCGAAAATATATAGACCATCTGAAACATTGACGCATTCCAGTTGGGTGGTTATGGTGCGCGATATTCAAATCCAGACTATTCGACACAATTGGTGTCTAGTTAACGCAGCCCCTTAAACTTGGATACCTCTATGCCGCCACTCGAACTAAAGGAATGGATCACACTGATTAAGGACTGCTTGCTTGGCGTTGCGGCGTTGGCAACGACCATCATTGCCATCTATGGTGCCAGAGTATGGAAGCGAGAATTAGCGGGAAAGGAGATCTACGCGGCAACGAAAAATCTGGTGAAGGAAAGCCACTTACTCTCGAGGGCCACAACCAAGGCAAGACAGCCCATTAAAGACTACGAACGTAAGGCGTTCTCGGATGAAGAAGTCAAGCATACAACGAAGAATGAAAGATGGCGTCTATCCGAAGCAGACGCTTACAGAAAACGAATTGATGATTTGTCCCTCGCCGTTGACAGATACCAAAGCGCGTTGCTTGAAGTAAGAGTGTTGGTGGGTTCCAAGGTCTATCTCGGCTTCCTCCCATTCGGCCGTTTAGTTACTGAGGTAATTCACAGAATCGGTAACTACATCGTCGTGATTCAGGACTACTCACAGACGGCCTTGCCAGACTCGTCCGAAGTTCTGGATGCCCAGCAAGAGTTGTATCCGTCGGAGAATCTCGACGACGAACTGACACAAAAGATTGGTGATGCACGTGAGGAAGGAGAAAAATGTTTACTTCCCTTTTTGCACCGATCTAGCATCCGAGGCTAACCCATCATTCCACCAGACCTGCGCAAAAATCCGCGCAACTCGGAAATTAAAACGTTAGATTTTTCACTCACCAAGGAGCAGAAATGGATATAAACGAACTAATATTAACTTCAATAGTTCTCGAACATGCCAAGATTTTACGGAAAGCTGAGGCCACAGACTTATCCGCAGAGCCGCCGTCACTAGCCCCATATATTGCTCCTGCTGTAGAGGAGCTCATTGCTTGGCACCCATTGGTAATGCAGGCAGTTCGCAATAATCCAACTTAAGCTCGGTGCGTACAGAAATGGGGCGAATTCAATTTCTTATTTTTACGCTAGGTTTTAGAAGGAACACTCATGCCGCTAATCTGGTCACACTCAATCGACAACCTCGACTGGGACGAACTTGCCGCGCTGTATCGTGCCGCGCCGCTTGGAAACAAGACTCCTGACGGTCTGAGAGTCGCGTTCACGAACAGTATGTTCAAGTGCTTCGTATACGAGGATGGAAAACTTGTGGGGGTCGGCAGGGCTCTCGCGGACGGGGTGGACTGTTCGTATATATGCGATATTGCCCTCCTGCCAAGTCATCAGGGTCTCGGTCTTGGCAAACAGATCGTTTCCAATCTCGTGAGCTTATCGAGCGGTCACCGGAAAATCATTCTGTACTCTGTGCCGGGCAAGGAACCGTTCTACAAAAAATTCGGCTTCAAACGAATGAGTACGGCGATGGCGATTTTCGAGAACCAAGGCGATGCTCTGGAGCGAGGGTACGTGAATGAAACCTGATCTTTCAGTCAGCGGCCCGCACAAAATACTCCGAAATAATCCAACTCAGAGATCGCCCTTGCTTGCGGCGACCATCATGTCTTTCATGGCGGCCATGACGCGTTCGGCCGCTTTGCGCGTGTCGGCGGGCATCGCTTGGATCAGTTTGATGTCCATCATCATGGAGATGACCCAGCGCTTGCCTTGCGTGTCTTCCAGTAGCGCGATGCGGCAGGGCATGAAGGCGATCATGAGCGGATCGGCGGCAAGCATTTTGCCGGCGGTCAGGCCGTCGCAGAAGTTGAATATTTCCATGCGCTTGGTTGGCTTGCCGCTCAACGCTTCGATCTCTTTGTAGAGCTGGTTTACCCCGACAAATTTGAGGTTGTGCTGGTTGGCGCGCAGTTTGAGCGATTCCACTGCGTCATCGAAACTGACGCTGTCCTGCACCTGTATGCGTGCAATCTGGAGCTTGACGTTGGTGTAGCTGATTTCTGATTTGGGGTCGGCGGCGATGGCGGGTTGCATGAGCGATGCCAGCAGCAGCGCAAAAAGAATTGGTAATTTTTTCACGTTGATTCCTTCTCTATTAATCGAAATTTTCCAGCAGTGATTTTCGTAGTATCTGTAGGTCGGGTTAGGCGCGGTTTTTTGCGCCGTAACCCGACGTTTGCGCCAAATTACGTCGGGTTACACGACAAAGCCGCTAACCCGACCTACAGGTATTAGTTAAAAATGGCATATTTAATAATGCAATTAAACCCCCATCCTACCCTTCCCCCTGCAAGGGGGAAGGAACAAGCTGTGGCTCACCTATCGGGTTAAACCATGCCCGTGTTGCCTGCCACGCCTTTGAGTTTAGGCACATTGGGCGCGGACACTTTGACGACTTTTTCGTTGCGCAAATGCCGTGCGACCAAGTCCCAGATGGGCTCGCCGCCTTTGTCCCGCGCGGCTTCGGAAACCGGAGCCCAACCCGCCACCTTGTAGGTTTTGTCGGCATCCAGCGGCTTGCCGTTCAGGCGCATATCCTGAATGCGTTTGCCCATCGCGGCACCCGGTTCGCAGGTGTATTCCAGCCCGCCCACGCGCACCATGTCGCCACCTTGCTGATAGTAAGGATCGGGGTTGAACAGGTTGTCGCCGACATCTTCCAGCACTGTTTTGATTTGCGCGCCGGTCATGTTGGTGAGTGTGCTGAACGGGTAGGTGATGGCGGTCTGATTGAGCAGGTCTTCCATGGTGATGGATGAGCCCGGCAGCAACGAGGTGCCCCAACGGAAGCCCGGCGAGAAGGCAATCGGCGCATCCTTCTCTTTCATCAGCGCATCAAGTATCACCTGATCGAAGCTGCCGTTGAAGTTGCCGCGACGGTAGAGCAAACCGTCGGTGGTCGCTAACTTTTCGTCGAGCTTGCTTGCATAGGGCGCGCGGTGTTTCTGCATCAGCGCGCTCATGCTCTTGTCTGCCGCCAGCAGGTTGGCGAATACCGGCAACAGTTTGTAGCTGAAGCCCGCCACCTTGCCCGCTTTGACCTCGAAATCCAGCACGCCGAGGAATTTGCCGTTGGAGCCTGCGTTGGTCACCAGCGTGGTGCCGCCGCGATTCTTCACCGGGATGGGTGCCGGGATACCGTCATGGGTATGCCCGCCCAGAATGGCATCCAGACCGCTGACGCGCGAGGCCAGTTTGAGATCGACATCCATGCCGTTATGCGACAGCAGCACGACGACCTGCGCGCCTTTTTTGCGCGCCTCGTCGATGGTGAGTTGAAGGTTTTCTTCCTGTATGCCGTATGACCAATCGGGCACGAAGTAGCACGGATTGGCGATGGTGCTGTACGGAAAAGCCTAGCCGATGATCGCCACCGGAACGGTGTTGATCTCTCTGATGACGTAGGGCTTGAATACCGGGTCGCCGAAATCAGTGGTCTTCACGTTCTGCGCGACCACGTCCATTTTGCCGCGCAATACACCTTCCTCGACTTCCTTGATGCGCTGTGCGCCATACATGCATTCAAAGTGCATGGTCATGACATCCACACCCAACTCCAGACAGGCATCGATCATGTCCTGACCGTTGCTCCACAGTGCCTGCCCGCTCCCCTGCCAAGTGTCGCCACCGTCCAGCAGCAGCGCGCCGGGGCGCGAGGCGCGTATCTGTTTGACCAGTGTGGCGAGATGCGCGAAGCCGCCCACTTTGCCGTAGTTGCGCGCCGCTTCGGTAAAGTTGAGGCTGGTGAAGGCGTGCGCTTCGGGCGTGCCCGGCTTGATGCCAAAACGCTTAAGCAGCGCGTTGCCGACCAGATGCGGCGGCTGGCCGTTCGTCGCCCCTACGCCCAGATTGATCTCCGGTTCGCGGAAATACATCGGGTTCAGTTGCGCGTGGCTATCGGTGATATGCAGCAGGCTCACATTGCCGTGCCGGGGCAAGTCGTACATGCGCGCCGCATCGCTTGCCGCGTAACTTTCGCTGTTTTTCAGCAGAAAGCCGCCAGCCGATGCAATGGCCAGCAATTGCAGAAATTCGCGACGATTCATGTCCATGATTGTTCCTTTGCTAGAAGCAGCCCGCCAGAACGTAGCTCCAGAAAAACTTTAGGCCATCCCGCAGGAGCGAGCAAGCTCGCTCCTGCAAAGGGAGGCCGCTAGCCGTTATTTATTGACAGGCGATTCAGGGTCCAGCAGCAACGCAACCAGATCCTTTATTTGCGCCTCGGACAAAATACCCATGTGGCCGAAGCGGGGCATGTTGGCGCAAGCGTTATAGGCTTTTGCGTTGTAGATGCGGCCATAGACATGACGCTGAATATCTTCGCCACTGCCACGGATCTTGCCGAAATTCAGCAGGCTCGGGCCGATAGTGCCGTACGCGATTTCCTTGGAGGACAAACGATGGCAGTTGTAGCAATTACCACCAGCCGGTTCATCCGCCTTGTCGCTCCATGTCATGCCCTTGCCGCTTTGCGCCAGCTTTTCTCCGGCCTTCCAGTCGCCCATGAATTTTCCATCGGCGGGCCACTTGATGTCTTTCTCCTGCGCGGCTTCCAACTTGGTCTTCATCTTGGCGGGCACTTTGTCGACGTACTTGCTGCACATCGCCTGCAGTTCGTCCTGATTCACACGGCCGGCCTTGGCGATACCCTTGTCGCGGAAATCGCGCTTGATGATTTCCGTCGTTTTAGCATCCAATGCCGCATCTGTTTTGCCGGCCTGAGCCGGTACGGCAACAGTTGCCAGAGATGCAATCACTGCTACTTCGATAAGCCATTTTGCATTCATGTTTGTCATCTCCTAACGTTTTAGACCGGGGCCGGCATACTCGGCACCGTTTGCGCTGACCGCCAGAAACATCGTCAGATCCACTGTCACTTCCGATGCGAACTTGGGTTCAGGGAAGCGTTGCTGGCGGAAACAGTCATTCAAGCGCCACTGGAAAGAACGCGTCAAACCCTGTGAAACCCGATAGGCAGGCCAGCTGGCATAGGCGGCTTGCGCATCTTTTTTGACGTTGAAATTGGGCAAGTCCTGCATGCGGATGCGCACGTTGCTGGTTGCATGGCAGGTTGAGCAGGCAAAATCATAAGGGCCGGCACGGTAGTTAAAGATGCGCTTGCCGATTTCGTAAGCTTCTTTTTCCTTGGGGTGTTTGACC
>JBAZYW010000048.1:8423-12014 GCA_041659125.1 Gallionellaceae bacterium
GAGACGGCCATCTTGATACCTTTGGACTGCCCCACCACGTAAGTCGCCAGCGCCGAAATATCGGATTTTTTCTTTTCTGAACTGAAAGGCTTTGCGGTGATCTCCTCTTCCGCGATTCCTTGCAATGTCGTCATGCATGTCAGCAAGCGCGACTCCAAATCCTGCACTTTTTTGGTGTCTTTGAAATAACGCGGCAGTTCGGCATAAGCGCCCTTTACCACGCCGGCACCTTTACCCAGATCACATTTTTCCAGGGTTGCCTGCTTGGGGCCGGCAGCTTTCTTCCACAGTTCCGCGCCGTTCATTTCGTCAAAATCCGCCGGATTGCCATCGCTGATCATTTCGCGATATTGCGCGATCCGATCCGAATCCGAAATCTCGCCTTCGGCTGCCACCGCTACACTGCTCGCCGCCAGTGCCAATAGCAGAAATATCTTGTTTGCATTGCTGGTATTCATCTATACCCCCGAAAAAGAAAGACCGTGCAAGTGACACAGTCTGTTTAGATTGCTT
This sequence comes from Gallionellaceae bacterium, assembly GCA_041659125.1. Taxonomy (GTDB): domain Bacteria; phylum Pseudomonadota; class Gammaproteobacteria; order Burkholderiales; family Gallionellaceae; genus PALSA-1006. The sequence continues at coordinate 8,937 of JBAZYW010000048.1, forward strand.
CGCGCTTTATGCAGCAACGATTGCCGCCTCGTCTTCGCGTTTATCGCCCTTGTTGTCCACCCAGCTGACCGTGATTTTTTCACCGGCCGCACCGCCTTTAAAACGGAATAACAAATACGGGTTCTTTGATATGGATTGCCCGAACTGCGCCTCCAGAACGGTGCGTCCCTGATGTTGCGCTTTAACTTCGGTGATGAACCATGCCGGCACCAGCGTTCCATCGGTATCTTTACGCAGTCCGGTTTCCATCTCGTGCTGCATGAGAATTTTGACTTCGGTTACGCCGTCTTTGACAGCGGCGCGGATTTTCATTGGATTGCTCATTATTTTTTCATCCTTAAACGTTGGATTTATGTCCGGAAGCGATTAGCCGCCGCAACCGCCTGCCGTCACCTTGACTTCTTTAGCGATGCGATAAAACTTGCCGTCCGCTTTTACCAGTGCAACGACATTGCAGGTTTGCCCCATTTTGACGCGCGTTGTCACCATGCTCTCCGTTCCCGCAGGAAAGATAAAGTTGGCTGCCAATACATTGGGGTTTTTCTCTACCAAGATGGATATTTGCTCGATATTTGGAAGCGTGCTGACTACTTTAACCGGCACAATGGCGCCGTTTTCAGCGATCTCGGGCACGGTGAGTTGTATGAAGACCGCATTGTTTTCTGGAGTGGTCACGCCCATTGCGCTTAACGCCTCATCCATATTTTTTGCCGAGAAAGCTGTTTTGTTCCACTCGGCCAACGCAACGCCGGGCCGCAGCAAGCCGAGCGCACTAAACAATGCGAACAGCCCGATGCCGCCCCCCGCCTTAAGTGCTTTGCGGCGCTCCAGATTTATTTCCGTGTTCATCAAGTTTCTCCTTTTTCGAGTTACATGGTTTCAGTTACAAACAAAAAAGCCCGCGAAACTCACGGGCTTTTTTATTGCTGCTTGCCAGCAAGTACATATCCGGCAATGCCGGAAATCATTCGTCATTGAGCTGCCGATCAAGAGACGATCAACAGCTCAATGCTTGAATCAGAACTTGTAGCGCAGCGATGCGGAGTAAGACTGTTGCGAGTGTGTCGTTGTATTGGATCCACCAAAGTTTGTAACACCAACCTTCTTGGTCACTTCCGGCGTAATCACAGCCGAGGCTTCAATCGCAAAGCTCTTCGAGATATCATAGCCGCCGCCAAAGGTGTAGGAATTCGTCACGATGGCAGGGAAGAACATGTTATTGAAGAAGTTGATGGCATCGTTACGATACACGCCCGGAGTAAGTTCGCCGATTGGATCGTTAGCACTGTTATAGCCCAAGCCGAGCCAATAGCCGTTAGCCGCATACTTTGCACCTACCGCAGCAACAGTCTGATCTTTCCAGTTGAAATCCTTATAACCGGAGGCGCTACCCCACTGGATCAATTTGTAATCGGCTGTCAGCGTGATGCTGTCGGCGATGGTGTAAGCAACGCCTGCCTTAGCTTCAGCAGGTTGATTCAAATCATCTCCAAATGCAGATGCCCCTGTCAGGCCAAAGCCGACACCCGCATTGGATATTTGCGTGCCATATTTCGCGGCGATTGCAGACTGGTAAGAAGCGGCCACAGTCAGTGCAGATGTGGCATTGAAATAACCGCCTACAGAATAGCCAAAGCCAGTGCTGGAATCTGAGTTTCCGGCAGCATTAATGTTTCCCATGCCCAAAGCGGCAGCGTTATAAGAGAGCCTTAAAGAGCCGGACTGGAATATGGGTGAAAAGCCTACGCCATAGTCTTTATCGTTATAGGCGACCGTAGGCACCACGCGCAGAATGCTCAATGCAGACTTTGCATAAATATGCGTAGCCGGGGCGCCCTGATAATCGACGCCCATACCTGCAATGCCGGCCACCGCAATACCATAGGTCAGGCTGTCGCTGATGCGGCTGGAATAGGACACGTCGGGAATATAGCTGGTGGAAGCTTTGCTATCTTTAGCAGTGCCAGCCATAGCGGGTACGCCGGTGTTAGAGACCTTCGGCGTAAACACCACAACCCCGCCGGTGACTTCCGAGCCTTTTGACTTGCCCAGCATCGCCGGGTTTGCCCATACGCTTTCGGCGCCCATAAAGTTAGCAACACCCGTACCGCCCAGCGCGGTGCTTTGCGAACCGACGGCCATCATCTCGTCGCCGTTGGTAGCGTAGGCCATAGGCGATACCAGAATTCCTGCGGATAACAGCGAAACAACTATCTTATTCAATTTCATGTGGCTCTCCCTGAGTGGTTTTTGTAATGAAACAATGAAACAGATACATGCTTTTCTACTGCATATTTAAATCAACTTGACGCCTTAAACGAATAGGCAGATGTCGGTATCTCCTGCGAAACCCAGGAACATCGCGGCACCACCGTATTCGACCTGATCGATAAACTCGCTCTTGTCGAACTCGAACAGATCGACAGTCATCTGGCAGGCAACGAATTTCACATCCGCTTCCAGACACAGGTCGCGCAATTCCTCCAGCGATGCCACGCCGTGTTTTTTGAGCTTTTGCTTCATCATCATGGTTGCCATGCTTTCCATGCCGGGCAGCATCTGCACCATCACCGGCATCGGGATGGGCATCGGCATGGCTGGATTGGCCAGCGGGCTGATCATCACGTCGGACAAGTCTTTGCGCAGCAATTGCAGGCCGTAAAAAGTAAAGAACACCTGCACGTCGTAGCCGAGTGCCGCTGCGGTGGATGCCAGAATGAACGGCGGATACGCCATGTCCAGCGTGCCTTTGGTGGCGATGATCGCCATTTTTTTGGTAGTCATGTTTGCCCCTTTGCGAATGAATTGGAAAGTATTATTTCTTCTTCATAAAGAAGATGTACTTGCCGCCGTCCTCGGTGGAGGACACCAGAGTATTGCCGGTCTGATCGGCGAAAGCCTGCATGTCTTTTACCGCGCCGCAGTCGGTGGCGATCACTTTGAGCACTTGGGCGCTGGCCATATCCGCCAATGCTTTTTTAGTCTTTACGATAGGCAGAGGGCAGGACATTCCACTGGCATCAAACTCTTTATCAAAATTCATTCTTCATCTCCTACGGGTTAATAAATTGCAGTTAT
>JBAZYW010000049.1:0-2473 GCA_041659125.1 Gallionellaceae bacterium
TGGTTCTGCTGGCAACGAATACCATCAGCCGGTTGGGATGCGCATCAGAATTAACGGGTGCATTCCCACGGCTGATCCAAAGCGAGAGGCTGCCCCCATCTCCCCCCAGACGTATCACCTCGTCCGCGACAGCGCCTGAAAGAATCTTTTCAACAGCACGCTCCAATACCTTTGCAGGAGACGAAACCAATCGCCCCGCCGTTATCTTGAGCAAAGCGTTCCCCTGCAACAACGCAATAATGGTGCGGTTCAAACTGATGGTATTGCACTGCGCATCAATGATTGCCGCACCCAGCGGCAGGCGGTTCATGACGCTTTCCAACAAATTACGCTCCGAGATCACCTCGGCCAGTTGCAGGTGGATGGCGTGCGCCCGCTCAAAATGCGGCGTAAGAAAATGCATCAGCGCGCGTTCCGCCTGACTGGCAGGGTGCGCATCAGAGCCGCCGTCCGCCGCATCCGGCAGATACCGCTCCAAATATCCCGACATGCTTTCCAATAATTGCGGCCACAATGACAAATCAGCTGCCGCCTCATAGATCAGACCGATCATTTCCGAAAGCAGCTCGGTGGAGTTATGCGGAGATTTCATGGCATCTCTAATGAAATTTCATCTTCAAATATCCCGTTGAATTCAACTCAACTTTGCCCCGCAATAGGGGCAAACTTTGGGTTTATACGCGATGGAAAAGCTGATCTCGCTGGGCGTACCGTCGTCTTTGGTGGACACCACCACTTTCTCGCACACGGGGCAACGGTAGTAACGTTTCGCCGCGATCACAAACACCATACCGCTGACAAAAATCAAAGCGTTCGCGAGCAGGATATACAGATTGTTATGCTGCGGTATCGCCCATGACATCAGGACGCAGCCGAGCAAGATGATCAACAGCATCGGCAACAGCCCGCGCAGAACGAATACAGTTTTGCGCCGCTTGAATTCTGCTACGGATGACGAATCGGTTTGCATGTTCTAACTCCTGAAATGGACGCGAGAGATTAGCATTTTTCGGGTGCGCGAAACACATCCGTTATGGAAATCGCACCTGACCCATTGCAAGTTCAGGGTTACTCTACGTTCCATGATCTCCGTCTCCCTCCTGTTTGTGCTCGGCGTATGGCTCTTGCAACAGCAGGCAGTGCTGCCGGATGTTGATCTGGCATGGTGGCTCGCCGTTCTCCTGCCCGCACTGTGGATGCCGCGCGATGCACTCTGGCAACGTATCGCGCAGCGCGCGTTGTTCCTCATCCTCGCACTGGCAGGCGGCTTTTTCTATGCAAGCTGGATGGCGCAGCATCGCCTTGCCGACGCATTACCCGCCGCATGGCAGGGCCGCGACATCGCGTTGCGCGGTGTCGTGGCGGAGATGCCCAGACAGCACGCGCGCGGCCTGAGTTTTATGCTCGATGTCGAAAGCGTCGGCACGCCTGACGCACGTGTTCCACAACGCATCCTGCTTTCAACTTATCGCGACGACAAACACGAGGCGCTAGACCTGCATGCAGGGGAACGCTGGCAACTGACGGTGCGCCTGAAGCAACCGCACGGCACCAGCAATCCGTACAACTTCGATTTCGAGGCATGGGCGCTGGAACGCAACGTGCGCGCCGTGGGTTACGTGCATAGCAAAGGCGACAACCGGCGCATCGATGCATCCGTCTCTGCGCCTGCCTATACCATCGAACGCCTACGCGAAGCGGTGCGCGCGCATTTTCAAAAGACACTGGCCGACGCCCCGTATACCGGCATATTGAGCGCCCTCGCCATCGGCGATCAGGGCAGCATCTCGCCGGCACAATGGCAGGTTTTCACGCGCACCGGGGTGAACCATCTCATGTCTATTTCGGGCTTGCATATCACCATGCTGGCCGGATTCGCTTTTGCGCTGACGTATGGATTATGGCGGCGCAGTGCCCGGCTCACACTGCGCCTCCCTGCGCGCAAAGCGGCAGCGGTGGTCGGCTTCACGGTCGCGCTCGGCTACACCCTGCTGGCCGGATACGGCGTTCCGGCACAGCGCACGGTTTACATGCTAGCCACAGTTGCCGTGGCACTGTGGTCGTCGCGCAACATCGCGCCCTCGCAACTGCTTGCGGCAGCGCTGTTCATCGTAACGCTACTCGACCCGTGGGCGGTGCTGTCTCCCGGCTTCTGGCTGTCGTTCGGCGCGGTCGCGCTGATCTTCTACATTACCGCAAACCGTCTGGGTAGCAGCCATTGGCTGATCGAATATGGCCGCGTGCAATGGGCCATGAGCATCGGCCTCATTCCGCTGTTGCTCGCACTGTTCCAGCAAGTGTCGCTGGTATCCCCCCTCGCCAACGCCTTCGCCATCCCCTTGGTGAGCTTCGTCGTTGTGCCTCTCACCCTGCTTGGCGCGCTGCTACCGTTCGACTGGCTGCTGCAACTCGCACACCAAAGCATGGGGCTGTGCATGAGCGCACTGGTATGGCTGAACACCATGCCCGATGC
>JBAZYW010000049.1:2483-12014 GCA_041659125.1 Gallionellaceae bacterium
CGCCACCGGCATGGAGCATCGTCGCCGGCATGTTCGGCATCTTCTGGATACTGTTACCAAGCGGCTTCCCCGCGCGCTGGCTGGGCGGACTGATGCTGCTGCCGATGTTCCTAATCACCCCGCAAGCCCCGCCCCACGGCGCTTTACGCCTTTTCATATTCGACGTTGGGCAAGGTCTGGCGGTCGCCGCGCAGACACAAAATCACGCCCTGCTCTACGATGCAGGGCCGGATTACAACGGCGAAGCCGACAGCGGCAACCGCATTCTGGTACCCGCCCTGCGCGGCCTCGGTATCGCGCAACTGGACAGCCTGATACTCACCCACGACGACATCGACCACACGGGCGGCGCAACATCCGTACTACAGGCGATACCGACGAACCGCGTCATTTCTTCGCTACCCCCCGACCACGACATCCTGCGTTCCGTGCGCGATAGCCGCCGCTGCACCGAGGGACAATCATGGGAGTGGGACGGCGTGCGCTTTGAAATGCTGCACCCGTCGCTGGCGAGCTACACGCAAGAAGATATCCGCGACAACGAACGCGGCTGCGTGCTGCGCATCAGCAGCGGAACCCATAGCGTGCTGCTCGCCACCGACATCGAAAAAGCAAGCGAAGCGCGCCTGTTGGAGAGCTACGCCGGCAAACTTCCCGCCACCCTGCTGATCGTGCCGCATCACGGCAGCAAGACCTCGTCCTCGCCCGCCTTCGTGCAAGCCGTGCATCCGCGCTATGCCGTGTTCACCGTGGGTTACCGCAACCGCTTCCGTCATCCCAATGATGAGGTGTATGCGCGTTACCGCGCAGCGGGTAGCGAGCTGTTGCGCTCCGACACGGACGGCGCAATCATCGTAAACATGGATGCAAGGGATTTCACTGTGGAGCGTTATCGCAAAAGCCATGCGCGTTATTGGCAGCAGGCCGAATAATTTTTGAACTCGAAGGGCCTCGATTTATTTAAAAAATTGCTGATTTATTCAAACCGTTCGCACTGAGCTTGTCGAAGGGCTGTTTGTGATATTGATTGCTTTGGATTTATTTAACATTTCCGCAGCGGATACTCTCCGCCGCAGTTAAAATGGCAGACTGATTTTTCACCGCAAGGCATATTTGTAAATGAACGACCTGCTCGGCGACTCCCCCGCAATTCCGGAAAAAGATATGGATGCCAATCTTCACCGCGTCATGCTCGCCATGGCTTTGCTGTGGTCTCCCCACCCGCGCACCGCCGTCTACAGCATGCTGCGCAGGCTCGATTTCAAGCACAGCAGCGGGCGCATGATTACGTCCGACGAAGTAAGACACAGCATGCAGCAATTGGCCGAACAAAGACTGGTTGTCGAATCGACGCAGCGCGCCGGATATTTCCGTCTGGCAGACTCGCAACGCAGCGCACTGTACGAAGAATTACTCAACACCGTGGAAGCGCATCAACTGCGGCGCGCCCTATACGACATCGAGGGATTCAACACGCAGCACGCGCTGTATGTCTGGCCGCTCCACGACCGCGAAGCCACGGTTGCCATCGTGCGTCTGGCACTGCTGACCCGCTCGCCCAAAGTCGAGATCGACCGCATGGCGCAGATGATCGGCCGCGCGATGGATTGGCACAGCATCTTGAATGCGGCGCTGTTGCTGGATTTCAACGAGACCTCTTTCGCCCGTGTCGATCCCGCATTGCGCTGGGATCTCGCCCATGCAGCGCTGGTGGATTTCAACAGCAACTGGGATACCGATCTGTTGCCTTTGGTCGATTGGACGCTGGCGCAGGTGCAGAGCAGTCGCGCGCAAATATCCTCATCCTTGCGCATCGCCATCGCGGAACTGATGCTGCACCGGGGCGAACGCGAGGCCGCACGCAAGATGCTCGACGACCTTGACGAAGGCGCGGCGCATGCGCTGCAAGCCTACGCACTGGCGCAGGAAGGCAGATGGGAGGAAGCACAGACGTTGTTTGAGTTCGCGCTGAAAAAACGTCAGCTCGAAATCGGCGCAAAGAAACGCATCTTTCCCATCAGCATCGCGTGGATATATCCGCTCACCCTGCTGGCACAGCAAACCCAGAAGCATCTGGAACTGGCGCGCAAATTTTGTATCGGCGAATCCGGCAAGCGCGACCCCGACACCACCTCCGGCTGGGGGCAATGGGTGCATGCCATCGACATCCGGCGCGGCGATGCCGAGCCGGACCCGGCGCAATATAAGGCGGCGGAATACTACGCGCGTCACGTCAGCCTCGATCATTTGTGGCGCGTGATATTGGCTTCATGGCTGGGCATGGATGCCATGCGCGGCGCGAGCGAGTCTTACCGCAATGCGCTTTCCGCCATGTGCAAAAATCAAATCGACCAGCTCAACCAGTGCAGCTTTCATTGGCTGACGGGCATGGCGGAAGGGGCGAAATGCCTCATTGATGGCGCAGAGCCTCCCGCTGGATATTTCGTGGCAGGCAAAGCCGAACACTGGCGTGAACTGCTCTCCGCCTTGCAAACATTGGGCAACGATGCCCCCACCAGCACCGAAAGCGGCGAAGCCAGCCGTTTTATCTGGATGCTCGACATCGGCAAGGATGGCGCATTGCTCGACATTCAGCCGCTGGAACAAAAGCACGGCGCGCGCGGCTGGAGCAAGGCCAAGGCCGTCACTTTGTCCAAAATCGCCGGCAACCCGCACCTCACGCCCCCGGATGCGAAAGTAGCCAACTGTGCGCGCGCAGAAAAAGCCGGACGGCGCAGCGCCCAGCTGGATCTTCCCAATGCCATACAGGCTCTGGTCGGCCACCCTTGCGTGGCGCTGAGCAGCAGACCGGAGCAGTTCGTCGAACTCAGCGAAGGCACGCCGGAAATCGAAGTCATCCACAGCGGCGACTAGATCACGCTGAAGGTCACGCCGCCGCTGCGCGACAGCGTTCCCGCCAACAAATATTATTACGACGCCGACGAAAAACGCGAAGCCGAAGCATTGCGTCTGATCACGCTGGTGCAGGATTCGGCCCAGCGTGTGCGCCTGATCCGCTTCTCCGCATCGCAACGCCGCGCCGCACAATTGCTCGCGGAAAAAGTGACCATCCCCGCCAGCGCGCAAAAAGAATTGCAGACCGCGATGGAGGCATTGACCAGCCACTTCCAGTTGCAGGCCGACCATCTGCAAGCATCGCGCGAAGTGACGGCGGAATCGCTGCTGCGCGCCGAACTGTCGCCGCTGAACGACGGCCTGCTGCTGCGTCTGGTGTCCACCCCGCTGGGCACGGATGGACCGCGTCTGGTGCCGGGCAATGGCCGTGCGCGTTTGATGGCACTGGTGGGCGGCGAGAGCGTCGGCACCACGCGCCAGCTGGATGTCGAGCGCGCGCATCTGAACACCGTGCTGGACGCCCTGCCCTTTCTGGAAAAATGCGCCGGAGATCACGACCAGTGCGAATGGAACGTGGCCGAAGCGGAAGACGCGCTGGCACTGGTCGAAGTGCTGCCAGCGCTGCCCGCTATCGCCGCGCTAGATTGGCCCAAGGGCAAAGCGGTGAGAGTCATCTCCGTCGATATGTCGCAGCTCTCCGTACAAGTCAAAAGCGAGCGCGACTGGTTCAAGATCGAAGGCGAAGCCAAAGTGGATGAAGGTCTGGTGTTCACCTTCGAAGCGCTGCTGGCCGCTTCACGCAGCAACAGCCGCTTCATCGCGATGGGCAACGGCGTGTATGCCGCGCTCACGCGCAGGCTGAAAGACCGCCTATCCGATTTGGCCTCGGTCACCGAAACCGACAAGCACGGCGCGCACATTCCGCGTCTTGCTGCGGCGTGGATGGACGATGCGCTGGACGGCATCGACACCAAGGCCGACAAGGAATTCCGCAACGCGATCGAAAAACTGCGCGACACGCAGGAGCAGGTCATCCCGCTGCCCACCACGCTGCAAGCCGAGCTGCGCCCGTATCAGGAGGACGGTTACGTGTGGGCATCGCGCCTCGCGCAATCGGGATTCGGCGCTTGCCTCGCCGACGACATGGGTCTGGGCAAAACGCTGCAATCGCTGGCGCTGCTGCTGGCGCGTGCCGACGGCGGCCCCGCGCTCATCATCGCCCCCACTTCGGTGTGCGGCAACTGGATCGCCGAAGCCGCGCGCTTTGCGCCCAGCCTCAACTTCCACCTGTTCAGCGAAGTGGATCGCGAAACGGTGATTGATGCCGCCGCCGCATTCGATGTGGTCGTCGTGTCCTACACTCTGGTGCAACAGGCGGATGAGCAATTCGCCAAAAAACACTGGCACACCCTCATCGCCGACGAAGCGCAGTTCATCAAAAACGCCACTACCAAACGCACCCAAGCCGTGTTCGAGCTCGATGCGGATTTCCGCCTCGCGCTGTCCGGAACCCCGGTGGAAAACCGTCTGAGCGAACTGTGGTCGATCATGCGCTTCGCCAACCCCGGCTTGCTCGGCAGCCTCGCGCGCTTCAACGAACGCTTTGCCGTGCCCATTGAGCGCGACAAAGACCGCGACGCGCAGCACACCCTGCGCCGTTTGATCGCGCCATTTTTATTGCGCCGCACCAAGACCCAAGTGCTGCAAGAGTTGCCCGCGCGCACCGAGCTGGTGATCAAGATCGCGCCGAGCAAAGAAGAGGCTTCGCATTACGAGGCGCTGCGCCGCGAGGCCATCGCCGAAGCGGATGCCGCACTCGCCAGCGGCAAAGCGGGACAAGCGCGCCTGAACATCCTCGCGCAGCTCACGCGCCTGCGCCGCGCCGCCTGCGATCCGCGCATCGTCACTCCGGCTTTTCCCGCCATCGGCAGCAAAGTGCAGACCTTCACCACGCTTGCGCTGGAGCTGGTCGCCAACGGCCACAAGGCGCTGGTGTTCAGCCAGTTCGTGGACTTCCTCTCCCTGCTGCGCGAGGCGTTGGATGCGGCGGGCATCGGCTACCAATATCTGGATGGGGCAACGCCCGCCACCGAGCGAACCAAACGCGTCAACGCATTTCAGGCGGGCAAGAGCGATCTGTTTTTGATCAGCCTGAAGGCGGGCGGCTTCGGATTGAATCTCACCGCCGCCGACTACGTGGTGATCACCGACCCGTGGTGGAACCCCGCCGCCGAAGATCAAGCCATGGGCCGCGCGCACCGCATGGGGCAACTGCGCCCGGTCACCGTGTATCGCCTAGTCACCCAAGGCACGGTAGAAGAACACATCGTCGGCCTGCACAACGACAAACGCGCACTCGCGGAAAGCATCTTGGGCGAAGGCGATGCGGTGAATATTCCATCGACCGACGAATTGATTTCGCTGATCAGGGGCGATTGACGCGCCCTTTGTCGGGTGTTACTTTAGTGTCACTTGCACAAGGAGACCGTCATGGCTGCCACCACCACACTGAAATTACCCGAAGAGTTGAAAGCGCGTATCGCATCCGCCGCGCAAGCATCCGGCAGAACACCGCACGCCTTCATGGTTGAGGCGCTGGAAAAACAAGCCCGCCTGGCCGAGATGCGCCAGTCGTTCATCGAGGACGCGGTAGCCTCTGCCGCCGATGTGGATGCGGGCGGCGCGCTCTACGCCATGGAAGACGTGCAGGAATATATTCTTGCACGCAGCGCAGGCAAAGCCGCAAAACGCCCCCTTCCTGTTGCGCGCACCGACATCAAGCACAAAGCTCCCGCAAGCAAACGCAGCGCACGCTGATCGCCATGCCCAGAGTGCATTTCAGCGAACGCGCACTGTCCGATCTCGAACGGATACTCCTGTTTCTTGAACAGGAAGCACCGGACTTTGCCGTTGCCGCAGGCGAAATGATCGTCGATGCCACCTCGGTATTGCAGCGTCACCCGCTGATTGGACGCCCCGCCCCGCACGACATGCGCGAACTCGTCATCTCCAAGGGACAGTCCGGTTACGTCGCACTGTATCGTTTTTTCCCCGCAACGGATCGCATTGACATCCTCGCCATCCGCCACCAGCGCGAATGCGGCTTCATCGACTGAGCGCGTGCGACCATGCCCGATAGAAATTGCCCCGTGAAAAAAATCCTGAGCTGCTGCGCCCTATCCCTTCTCCCGTTGCAATGGGCCGGCGCGGCAAACGCCGCCGATGAAAAGCCCAACTGGCAAACCTGTGTGGAGATGCAGAACAAAGAATCTGCCGACAACGAACTCAATTGCTACCGGCAGGCCGCGCAAAAATCCGAGCCTGCAACCGCCAGACAAAAATCGCTCATCCCTTTTCGTGCGCAGGGGCTTACCCAGGAGTGGGCGCCCAGCAATGACCCGCTGAATGTATACAAACAAAACTACGTGCTGGTGTATGCGCTCTCATCGCAAACGAACGATACGCCCGCCAGCCCCAACCCGCAGAACCAGGTGTTGACCTCGTACCCGCAGGACAACAGGGACATGAAATTCCAGTTCAGCATGAAGCACGACTTGGCCGATTTTGATCGCTATGGCTCGTTGTGGTTCGGCTACACGCAACTGTCGTTCTGGCAGTTTTATGATGAAGCCAACTCGCGTCCGTTCCGCGAAAACAATTACGAACCCGAATTCATCTATTCGGTTCGCCCCAACGACCTGCTGACGAAACTCGACATCAACCCGAGCACCCTTAATTTCGGGCTGGTGCATCAGTCGAACGGACAATCCAACCCGAGGTCGCGCAGCTGGAACCGCATCTATGTGCAGCCCGGAATAGAGCGCACGTTTGGCGGCGACAGAAAAGTGATATTGCTGCTGCGCTGGTGGCAAAGAATAAACGAAGACCCCGCGACTGACGACAACCCCGACATCACCCACTATCTGGGCCACGGCGACATCGAACTGCGCTACTCGCAGAACAGCCTGTGGGAAGCAACCCTGATCGCAAGGAAGCTTTCGATCCAACTCGACCTCTCCGCGCCGTGGGCTGCATGGCGCTTGCTCACACTGGCCTCGCCCGGAAAACACAACACCAACGTCCACCTGCAATACTTCAACGGCTACGGCGAAAGCCTGATCGACTACAACCAGAAACACGAAACGTGGGGCGTCGGTTTGTCGTTCCCGTTTGATTGAGCGCATCACCTCCGCACATCAACATTGACACCCACCGACGAACTCACCTAAAGTTCGCCCACTTGCAAATCCGCCACACGCACATCGCACCGCACGCACGGTGTAAGGCACACGGCGAAATCCCCAGAATGGAGCTGGCGCAAGAATCCCGCATAGAAGGGAAGCATTGCCAACAGCAGCACTTGTTCATAAAGGGGAATCACCGTGCAAATCGATTTTCACCACGCCACTACCTATGTAATCGCCCGCGATGCCGGATTCAGCCATGACGACGCGGACATCATCGCTTACGCCGCGCAGTATGTGGACGACGCCACCAGTTCCGGCACCATCTATTTCGACAACCGCGCCGTGTATAAGCGCATCAGTTCCGCCCACAAGATGCTGGACACGCGCAACACAGAAGAACTGGCAAACCATGAAGTGTGGATGCCCTTTCACTTCCTGCCCGGCAACGGCGGATTAGCCGCAGGGCAACACCCGGGCAACAAATTCATCGACAAGATCGTCTGCACGCCAAACAGTCCGGTCGCGCAGGAAATGGTGCGCGATGCCATTCTGGAAAAGAATCGCGACTACGGTCTGCACCGTCTCGGCGTCACCATGCACGTCTATGCCGACACTTGGGCGCATCAGGGATTCGCCGGTGTGCTGCACGACGTGAACGAAGTCGAAGACGTGGAGGAAACAGGCAAGTCGGGGCTCTTTTCAGGCGGCCTTGCCAGCGTTTTGAACGACCTGCTCGACGATGCCATTCCACCGCTGGGACACGGCCGCGCGCAGATTTTTCCCGACATGCCCTTCCTGCAATGGCAATATGAAAACGGTCGCGGCGAAATGATCGTGCGAGACAACACCAAAGACTTTCTCGAAGCCGCCGACCACATGTGCAGCGCCATGCGGCGCTATATCAAAGGCGACCCGAATGCCCAAGCAACAGGGCTCACCAAAAACACCCGCGATCAGATTGAAAAAATGTTTACCACCACCCTCTTCAAAGACGGCGAAGAGCGCCATCAAAAATGGCTGACCGCAATCCGCAACGGCGTATTCACCGTCTGCGGCAAGATAAACATCGACGACTACTTCGCCCGTGGCAGCGACTCGTGGAAAGCCGACGCGCTGGGCACCAGCCACGACTTGCCCGTACACCAATACAAAGACCATTTTCTGCAAAGCCCATGGAAACTATTCCATGACGCGATCCAGGCGCACCGCTTCAACGTGGTCTACAACATCCTGCCCAGATACGGCATCTGCGCGGCGTAGGCGAGGCGAGGAGTGAACAAGAAACAGTGCACCGCACAGTTGCAACCTCTGGTGAAACTATTAGCCATTCGGCTATAGAGATAGTTTAGTAGGCTGGCGTTGAGCAACGCGAACCCCAGCATGTTCACAACCAACAAACGCTGGGGTTCGTACCTCACCGCCAGCCTACAATTTGGCGGATTTTTAATCAATTAAATGGCCGACGCTATAAGCACGATAAAGCCGTGCAAGTCGCTAGTTATGTCAAAGGGCCGCATCAAATGGCTCATATTTACGCAAGAGAGAAAAACAGCAATGACCACCATGCCCGACCTGCTCTATCCCGGCGACGCAACCGACTTTTTCTCGCGCCGCCCCCTCCCCCCGTTCGCCCCAAACACCGCCAGCTACAGCTCCGCTAACGCGCTGTGGCTCGCCGAACTGAGCCGGTTGGTCTACCGCCACGACGCCGAAGAAGACACCCCGCCACCGCAGCCCACGCAAACCGGCTTCCTTGCAAAATCCGGATGCACTAAGCGGCAATTTTTCCTCTCGCGCGAGACCAACACACAAGCCATGCTGGTCGAATTCGGTGGCACAGCGCCCTTCGCCGTATTGGCATTTCGCGGCACCGAGCAACACATCAAAGACTTCATCACCGACCTCACCCTCGGCAAAATCAACCGCACCGATGGCCAGATCGACGTGCATGAAGGATTCAAACAAGCTTTGGATTCCGTGTGGAGCGACATCGAAAAAGCGTTGCAACAAATCCACGTCCCGATCTTCTTCACCGGACACAGTCTGGGCGCAGCCCTTGCCACACTCGCCGCCGCGCGCCGCACACCCGCAGCGCTCTACACCTTCGGCTCGCCGCGAGTAGGCGATGCGGACTTTACGGCTTCACTCAAAAACATCGCAGACATCATCCACCGCGTGGTGGACGATGAAGACATCGTCGCCACCGTGCCGCCCGCAGAGTTCGGCTTCGAACACATCGGCACACTACACGCGCTCACCGCGCCCTCCCGCAACCTCACCTCATGGTTGCGCGGCTTGTTCGGCCCGCCGAAATTTTTGGCAGACCACGCACCGATCAACTACGTGGACAGGCTATGAGCCAACCGCTTTCGCCACCTCACGCCCCCCAATTCGCATTGACAGCCCCAGACCAACTCGCCTACAGTGCGTCCACTTGCAAATCCGCCACACGCACATCGCACCGCACGCACGGTGTAAGGCACACGGC
>JBAZYW010000050.1:0-11710 GCA_041659125.1 Gallionellaceae bacterium
TCAAAGAACCCTTGGGGCCTTTAACAGTTATCTTGCCTGCTGCCAACGCCACTTCAACACCGGCTGGCACAGCGATAGGATTTTTAGCTACTCTAGACATATTTCCTCCGTTACGCGACGATACACAGAACTTCGCCACCAATACCATTGGCACGTGCCTTGTGATCTGTCATCAAGCCCTTGGAGGTAGACACGATAGCGATTCCCAAACCATTCATAACCTTAGGAATATCTTCGCTGCCCTTGTATACGCGCAATCCCGGACGACTTACGCGTTGAATTTTTTCAATGACAGGACGGTCGGCGTAGTACTTCAAACCGATCTCCAAAGTGGGCTTACCCTCTTTGTCGATGATCTTAAAGCCATCCACATATCCTTCATCTTGAAGCACTTTGGCTATAGCAGCCTTGAGCTTAGAGGAAGGCATTGCCACTGTTACTTTTTCCGCCATCTGCGCGTTACGAATACGCGTCAGCATGTCGGAGATCGGATCACTCATACTCATAAATTCACCTTTACCAGCTTGCCTTGACTACACCTGGAACCTCACCACGCATCACGTATTCACGCAATTTAGTGCGACCCAAACCAAACTTACTAAATACGCCACGTGGACGGCCAGTCAGCGCGCAACGATTACGCAAACGCACAGGACTAGCATTGCGCGGCAATGCCTGCAATTTTTGACGGGCAGCGAAACGCTCTTCTTCACTCAACGCCGCGTTGGCAATAACAGCCATCAACGCTGCACGCTTCCCGGCGAATTTCTTCACCGTATCACGTCGTTTTTGTTCACGATTAATTACAGATAGCTTGGCCATATCACCCTCAACCCTTCAGTGGGAATTTGAACGCCAACAAAAGTGCCTTAGCCTCTTCGTCGGTTTTTGCCGTTGTCGTGATCGTAATATTCATACCACGCAACATATCAATCTTGTCGTATTCGATTTCAGGAAAAATGATCTGCTCTTTAACGCCCATGTTGTAGTTACCACGACCGTCAAAAGACTTGCCCGAAATACCGCGGAAGTCGCGAATACGCGGAATCGCCACAGTCACCAGGCGGTCCAAGAATTCATACATGCGTTCACGACGCAATGTCACCTTGCAACCCACCGGATAGTTTTCACGGATCTTGAAGCCCGCAATGGACTTTTTAGATTTCGTAACCACGGGCTTTTGACCTGCAATCTTCTGCATATCGGCAACCGCATGATCCATCACTTTTTTGTCAGCAACCGCTTCACCCACACCCATGTTCAGAGTGATTTTCTGGATGCGCGGCACTTCCATAATGGACTTGTAGCCGAACTTCTTCATCAGCTCTTGAGCCACCGAAGTCTTGTAGTAATCGTATAAACGAGCCATGCTCTTCTTACCCCTTAAGCAATCACTTCGCCACTGGACTTAAACACACGAACCTTGCGGCCGTCTTCCAGAGACTTAACACCAACGCGATCGGCTTTCTTGGTCGCCGCGTTGTAAATAGCAACGTTAGAAATATGAATTGGCTTCTCAATTTCCACGATACCACCAGCCAAACCCTTAACCGGATTAGGCTTTTGATGCTTCTTAACTTTGTTGATGCCACTCACCAGAACCTGGTCATCCAGCACGCGTACTACGCTGCCACGATTACCCTTGTCTTTTCCGGCTATGACGATCACATCGTCGTTTTTCTTAATCTTGCGCATGTTTTTTCCTTGCTTGCTTTACAGCACTTCTGGGGCCAGCGACACGATCTTCATGAAGCGCTCATTGCGCAACTCACGAGTAACGGGGCCAAAGATACGTGTACCAATCGGCTCCAGCTTGGCATTCAACAACACTGCGGCATTGCCATCGAACTTAATCAACGAGCCGTCAGCGCGACGAACACCCTTGGCCGTGCGTACAACAACGGCGCTGTACACCTCACCTTTTTTAACACGCGAACGAGGAGCCGCATCTCTGATGCTCACCTTGATCACATCACCAATGCCCGCATAGCGACGCTTAGAACCACCGAGCACCTTGATGCACATGACGGAGCGCGCGCCGGTATTATCGGCCACATTCAAAACAGACTGCATTTGTATCATTTTAAAATCTCCAACTTTGACCGCTCACTGCGGCTAGTCTTGGAACCCGTTCGGGTTAGGCCGTCGCAAGCGACGGTGAAACGAAGCCGCGCATTCTATTTAAACTTGCCCTAAAGCACAAGCACTAATTGCAAATAATCTACAATTAAATTGCTTCTGCCTTTTCGAGCAACTTAGAAACACGCCAGCTCTTGGTTTTTGCCAATGGACGGCACTCTTCAATAGTGACCACATCACCCTGATGAAACTCGTTGGTTTCGTCATGTGCGTGATACTTCTTGGAGACGCGGATGATCTTACCGAGCACAGGATGCTTCACCTTACGCTCAACAAGCACCGTTACCGTCTTGTCCATTTTGTCACTGACCACAGTGCCGGTCAGCGTACGCTTCAGATTCGTTGCACTCATTGCTGCGCACCTTTTTCAGTCATAACAGTTTTCACACGCGCAATGTCGCGACGCACCTTGCGCAATTGACTGGTATTGCTCAATTGCTGGGTGGCCACCTGCATACGCAGGCCGAATTGCGCCTTGTTCAGCGACAGCAGCTCTTGTTGCAAGTCTGCCGCAGATTTTGCTTTCAGTTCGCTCGCCTTCATATTATGTCCCTACCTGTCTAATAACGAATGTCGTAGCGATAGGCAATTTGGCTGAAGCCAACTTGAACGCCTCGCGCGCCAATACCTCATCCACACCGTCCATCTCGTACAACATCTTGCCCGGACGAATCTCGGCGACGTAGTACTCGGGATTACCCTTACCGTTACCCATACGAACTTCGGCAGGCTTTTGCGAGATTGGCTTATCCGGGAATATACGAATCCAGATACGACCACCGCGCTTGATGTGACGCGTCATCGCGCGACGTGCAGCTTCAATCTGACGTGCAGTCAAACGACCGCGACCGACAGCCTTGAGGCCGAACTCACCGAAACTAACTTGATTACCGCGAGTCGCCACGCCGGTGTTACGGCCTTTTTGCTCCTTACGGTATTTTCTTCTAGCTGGCTGTAGCATGTTTTGCCCCCGACTTTCTTACTTTCTTTTCCGGTTCAGCTGCAACAACAGAAGCCGCAACTTCTTGCTGACCAGTATGTTCACCCTTGTACACCCACACCTTAACCCCGATCAAACCGTAGGTAGTCAGCGCTTCGGATGTACCGTAATCGATGTCCGCACGCAGAGTATGCAATGGCACACGGCCTTCGCGATACCACTCGGTACGGGCGATCTCAATACCGTTCAAACGACCGGAACTCATGATCTTGATACCTTGCGCGCCGAGACGCATTGCATTTTGCATCGCACGCTTCATGGCACGGCGGAACATGATGCGCTTTTCCAGCTGCTGGGTAATCGAATCAGCGATCAGTTGCGCATCGATTTCAGGCTTGCGCACTTCTTCGATGTTCAAGCCAACATCAGGCAGACCCATGCGCTTCTTCAACTCGTTGCGCAATGCCTCGATGTCTTCGCCTTTTTTGCCGATCACCACACCTGGACGGGCTGTGTAAATTGTGATCTTGGCATTCTTGGCAGGACGCTCGATAATGATCTTGGAAACACCGGCACCGGCCAATTTCTTTTTCAAGTACTCGCGCACCTCGATATCCTTAAGCAGCAGTTCAGAGAAATGCTTGCTGTTTGAATACCACTTGGAAGACCAGTTTTTTAGTACGCTCAATCGGAAACCGATTGGATGAATTTTCTGTCCCATGTTCAGCTCCCAACCGTAATCGTAATGTGACAGGTCTGCTTTTCGATACCATTGCCACGGCCTTTGGCGCGGGCAATCATGCGCTTCAAGGAAGTAGCTTTGTCGATGTAGATTGTCGTGACTTTCAATTCATCGATGTCAGCGCCGTCGTTGTGCTCGGCGTTGGCAATTGCGGAATCCAATGCCTTCTTGATAATCCCCGCGCCCTTTTTCGGACTGAACGTCAAAATCTGCAGCGCTCTGTCAACTGGCAGGCCGCGAATCTGGTCAGCGACCAGACGACCTTTTTGTGCCGACAGGCGAACACCTTTTATAACTGCTGTTGTGCTCATCATGCCTCCTTATTTCTTGGCCGTTGCTTTTTTGTCAGCAGCGTGCCCCTTGAAGGTGCGGGTCAAAGAAAATTCGCCGAGCTTGTGTCCGACCATATTTTCAGAAATGTACACCGGAATATGTTGCTTACCGTTATGCACCGCGATTGTCAGACCAACGAACTCAGGCAATACGGTGGAACGACGCGACCATGTTTTCACCGGACGCTTGTCGCTGGTAGCACGAACTGTCTCTACCTTCTTCACCAAATGCAAGTCAACGAATGGACCTTTTTTAACTGAACGTGCCATATCTTCTTACCCCTTAAACCTGAAAGCGACGACGAACGATCATGCCGCTAGTACGCTTGTTGCGACGAGTGCGGAAGCCCTTGGCTGGCACACCCCACGGGCTAACTGGATTACGACCCGCAGCAGTCTTACCTTCACCACCACCGTGAGGGTGATCAACAGGGTTCATGACCACACCGCGCACTGTTGGACGAATACCGCGCCAACGATTTGCACCGGCTTTGCCGATAGAACGCAGAGAGTGTTCACCGTTGCCGACTTCACCGATAGTAGCGCGGCAGTCAACGTGTACTTTGCGAATTTCACCGGAGCGCAAACGCAACTGAGCGTAGCTTCCTTCACGTGCCAACAACTGCACCGAAGTTCCTGCTGAGCGCGCCAATTGCGCACCCTTGCCCGGCAACATCTCAATACAATGAACCGTCGAACCAACCGGAATATTGCGCAGAGGCAGCGCATTACCCGCCTTGATCGGAGCCTCGGAACCGCTCAACAGTTGCGCACCCGCAGCAACACCCTTTGGGGCGATGATGTAGCGACGCTCACCATCCGCATACAACAACAACGCCAAGTGCGCAGTGCGGTTCGGATCGTATTCCAGATGCTCGACTTGAGCCGGAATACCATCTTTGTCGCGCTTGAAGTCGACAATGCGGTAATGCTTCTTATGTCCACCGCCCATATGACGGACAGTGATATGGCCATTGTGGTTACGACCGGCCGTTCTTGTTTTCTTTTCCAGCAGCGCGGCTTGTGGCTTACCCTTGTGCAAATCAGGAGTAACCACACGCACAACAGCGCGGCGTCCGGGAGAAGTTGGTTTAAGTTTGATCAGTGCCATGATATTTATCCTTGCTCGCTCGACGCAAAATTAATTTCTTGTCCAGGCGCCAGACATACGTAGGCTTTTTTCCAGTCTGAACGACGGCCGGAAAACTTGCCAAAACGCTTCTGCTTGCCTTTGACAACTGCAATCTGCACGCTCTCAACAGTCACCTTGAACAGCATCTCGACCGCAGCCTTTACTTCCGGCTTGGTCGCGTCGGATGCAACGCGAAAGATCACCTGCTCATTTTTCTCGGCAACAAACGTAGCCTTCTCAGAAATCTGAGGCGCCATCAATATATTCAGCAAACGCTCTTCATTGAATTTTTGCGCATTCATACCAGCACCTCTTCGATCTTGGCAACCGCACTGCGGGTCATCAACACTTTATTGAAACGCACCAAACTAACAGGATCAGCCTGATGCGCTTCCAGCACCAATACGTTTGGCAAATTACGCGAGGACAGATACAGGTTTTCATCGATACTGTCGGTGATAATCAACACACGCTCGGCGCCGAAACCAAACCCCTTGATCTTGTCAGCCAGCAACTTAGTCTTGGGAGAGTCCAGCTTCAGATCATCAACAATGATCAAGCGATCTTCACGTACGAGTTGCGAAAGAATAGATGCCAAACCAGCGCGGTACATTTTGCGGTTAACTTTTTGAGTGTAGTTTTCCTCGGATGTATTCGGGAAAATCTTACTGCCGCCACTCCACCACGGGCTGGACGCCATACCGGAACGGGCACGACCCGTACCTTTTTGCGCCCATGGCTTGCGAGTGGACTTGGCGATTTCGCTGCGGCCTTTTTGCTTGCTGCTTGCAGCGCGCGCATTGGCTTGATATGCAGTAACGAGCTGATGCACCAAAGCTTCGTTGTATTCGCGACCGAACAAGTCGTCAGAAGCAGAAATACTTGCCGCCGCCTGGCCTTTTGTATTTATAACTTTGAGTTCCATTATGCCCCCGCTTTCACTGCTGGACGCACAACCACGTTACCGCCCGGAGCGCCGGGAACGGCGCCTCTGACCAGCAACAATTGACGCTCTGCATCAATACGTACGATCTGGAGATTTTGCACAGTGCGCTGCACGTCACCCAAGTGACCTGTCATGCGCTTACCCGGAAACACGCGACCCGGATCCTGCGCCATACCGATAGAACCCGGTACGTTGTGCGATTTAGAGTTACCGTGTGTAGCACGGCCGGATTTAAAGTGGTGACGCTTGATCGTACCGGCATAACCCTTACCGATCGTTACGCCCGTTACGTCAACCTTCTGACCCACCTGAAACAGATCAACCCCCAACTTGCCGCCGGCTTGCAGCGTGGCAACTTGCTCGGGTGTCACTGTGAATTCTTTTAGCTTGCTCCCTGCCTCAACACCCGCCTTGGCAAAATGCCCGGCAGAAGCCTTGGTTACACGGCTAGCGCGACGCGTACCGAACGCGACCTGCACAGCACTGTAACCATCGGTTGAGGCGGATTTGATTTGAGCAATACGATTATTGGACACGTCCAACACAGTCACCGGCAACGATGTTCCGTCGTCTGTGAATATGCGGGTCATGCCAATCTTGCGACCGACAAGTCCTAAACTCATTTTAACTTCCTTTATTAAGGGGCCAACTTCAATTGGTCAGCCGATTCAACTGCTAAATAAAACTAATTACTGCAACTTAATTTCCACATCCACGCCAGCGGGCAGATCCAACTTCATCAGCGCGTCAACCGTCTTGTCTGTAGGATCAATGATGTCCATCAAACGCAAATGCGTGCGAATTTCAAACTGGTCACGAGAAGTCTTGTTCACATGCGGAGAACGCAAAATGTCAAAACGCTCGATCTTGGTTGGCAACGGAACCGGCCCCTTAACCACAGCGCCAGTGCGCTTAGCGGTATCCACAATTTGCAGTGCGGATTGGTCGATCAAACGATAGTCAAATGCCTTCAGGCGAATGCGAATTTTTTGGCTTTGCATAATCTTCTCTTGCTTCTACGCGGCATAGCCGCTGGTTTAAAGAACGAAAACGCGTGAACTCAGTCACGCGAGGGCGCGCATTGTAATCTTACTCAATTAACTTTGCAACTATCAGGAAGAACAAAGGGAGAAGGGGTTGCCCCCCTCTCCCCTCACATCCTTTTATTACTCAACGATCTTGGCAACCACACCCGCGCCGACGGTACGACCGCCTTCGCGAATCGCGAAGCGCAGACCTTCTTCCATCGCAATCGGGGCGATCAGGTTGACGGTCACGGAGACGTTGTCGCCTGGCATCACCATTTCGGTGCCTGCCGGCAATTCAACCGCGCCGGTCACGTCTGTCGTACGGAAGTAGAACTGTGGACGGTAGCCTTGGAAGAATGGTGTGTGACGACCACCTTCGTCTTTGCCCAGTACGTAGATCTCGGCGGTGAACTTGGTGTGAGGGGTGATGGAGCCCGGCTTTGCCAGAACTTGACCACGCTCAACTTCTTCACGCTTGGTGCCGCGCAACAGGACGCCGACGTTGTCGCCTGCCTGACCTTGGTCGAGCAGTTTGCGGAACATTTCAACGCCGGTGCAGGTTGTCTTGAGGGTTGGCTTGAGTCCGACGATTTCGATTTCTTCGCCGACCTTGACTACGCCGCGCTCGATACGACCTGTAACCACTGTACCGCGACCGGAGATGGAGAATACGTCTTCCACGGGCATCAGGAAGCTGCCGTCCAATGCGCGCTCCGGCTGAGGGATGTAGGAGTCGAGCGCTTCGGCCAAACGGAAGATGGAGGGCTCGCCCAAGTCGCCTTGGTCGCCTTCAACTGCCTTGAGTGCGGAACCCTTGATGATGGGGATGTCGTCGCCGGGGAAGTCGTACTTGGAGAGCAGTTCGCGAATTTCCATTTCTACGAGTTCGAGCAGCTCTTCGTCGTCAACCATGTCGCATTTGTTCATGAATACGATGATGTACGGTACGCCAACTTGACGCGCCAGCAGGATGTGCTCGCGTGTCTGAGGCATCGGGCCGTCGGCTGCGGACACAACCAGAATCGCGCCGTCCATTTGGGCGGCACCGGTGATCATGTTCTTAACGTAGTCGGCGTGGCCCGGGCAGTCAACGTGCGCGTAGTGGCGGTTGGCTGTTTCGTATTCAACGTGGGCGGTATTGATGGTAATACCGCGCGCCTTTTCTTCCGGCGCTGCGTCGATCTGGTCATAGGCCTTGGCTTCGCCGCCAAACTTCTTCGACAATACGGTGGTGATCGCCGCTGTCAGTGTCGTTTTACCATGGTCTACGTGACCAATCGTGCCCACGTTTACGTGCGGCTTTGTTCGTTCAAATTTGCTCTTTGCCATTTTTCAGCTCTCCAGTATCTTCAAGAATTCGTAAAATATTTTTAATCAGATTTACTTTTTGTTCATGATGGCTTCAGCCACATTCTTCGGTGCTTCAGAGTAGTGCTTGAATTCCATCGTGTAAGTTGCACGACCCTGAGTCGCGGAACGCAATGAAGTGGAGTAGCCAAACATTTCAGCCAAAGGAACTTCAGCCTTGATCGCCTTGCCGCCGCCCATCATGTCATCCATACCCTGAACCATACCGCGACGCGAAGACAAGTCACCCATCACCGTACCCGCGTAGTCCTCAGGCGTTTCCACCTCGACAGCCATCATCGGCTCCAGCAGGACAGGGCTCGCCTTGCGCATACCATCCTTAAAGCCGATCGAAGCCGCCATCTTAAAGGCGTTTTCGTTCGAGTCCACCTCATGGTAGGAACCGTCAAACAATGTCACCTTAACATCGACCACCGGGAAGCCGGCCAGCACGCCATTCGGCAGTGTTTCGCGCAGACCCTTCTCAACGGCAGGAATAAACTCGCGAGGAACAGCACCGCCTTTAATAGCGTCGATAAACTCAAAGCCCTTACCCGTTTCGTTTGGCTCCATGCGCAACATCACGCGACCGAACTGCCCCTTACCACCGGACTGCTTAACGAACTTACCTTCAACTTCGACCATCTTGCGAATCGCTTCGCGATACGCCACTTGCGGCGCACCGACGTTAGCTTCTACGCCGAATTCGCGCTTCATACGGTCAACCAGAATTTCCAGATGCAATTCGCCCATACCGGACATAATTGTCTGCCCGGACTCTTCGTCGGTGCGCACGCGGAACGACGGATCTTCGGCAGCCAAACGACCCAGCGCAATACCCATCTTCTCCTGGTCAGCCTTAGTCTTCGGCTCAACGGCAACGTGAATCACCGGCTCAGGGAAAATCATGCGCTCAAGAATGATCGGCTTAGTCGGATCGCACAGAGATTCGCCGGTAGTCACATCTTTCAAACCGATACAAGCCGCAATGTCGCCCGCCAGAATCTCATCAACTTCCAAGCGCTCGTTCGCGTGCATCTGCACGATACGACCGATACGCTCTTTCTTGCCGCGAATCGGGTTGTAAACCGTATCACCCTTCTTCAGCACGCCGGAATAAACGCGCACGAAAGTCAACTGACCGACAAACGGGTCCGTCATCAGCTTGAATGCCAGCGCGGAGAACTTCTCGCTGTCATCAGCCTTGCGGGAGGTCGCAACCCCCTCTTCGGTCTCGCCTGTCACATCCGGAATATCGACCGGGGACGGCAAGAACATGATCACCGCGTCCAGCATACGCTGCACGCCCTTGTTCTTAAACGCGGAGCCGCACAACATCGGCTGAATTTCACAGGCGATGGTACGGGTACGGATACCCAGAATGATTTGCTCTTCGGTCAGATCGCCGTTTTCGAGGTACTGGTTCATCAAATCCTCGGACGCCTCGGCAGCTGTCTCAACCATCTTGCCGCGCCATTCATTGGCTGACGCCAGCAATTCAGCCGGAATTTCCTTGTATTCAAACTTCATACCCTGGGAAGCTTCATCCCAGATGATGGCCTTCATCTTGATCAGATCGACAACGCCGACAAAGCCCTCTTCCGCGCCGATAGGAATCACCAGAGGAATCGGACGTGCGCGCAGACGCTGTTCCATCTGCGTAACCACCTTGAAGAAGTTCGCGCCGGTACGATCCATCTTGTTGACGAAGGCCAGACGCGGAACTTTGTACTTGTTAGCTTGACGCCATACAGTTTCAGACTGAGGCTGCACACCACCCACGGCGCAATACACCATGCACGCACCGTCCAGCACACGCATAGAACGCTCAACCTCAATAGTGAAGTCAACGTGCCCCGGAGTATCAATGATATTGAAACGATGCTCGGGATAGGAATTGTCCATTCCCTTCCAGAAACATGTTGTCGCGGCAGAAGTGATGGTAATGCCGCGTTCCTGCTCCTGCTCCATCCAGTCCATCGTTGCCGCACCGTCGTGCACCTCACCGATCTTGTGACTCACACCCGTATAAAACAGAATGCGCTCAGTAGTCGTAGTCTTGCCCGCATCGATGTGCGCACTGATGCCGATATTGCGATAACGTTGGATTGGAGTTTTGCGTGCCACGATAAATTACCTAACTTAAAATTCTTATTTAGAAACGGAAATGCGAGAATGCCTTGTTGGCCTCAGCCATACGATGCACTTCTTCACGCTTCTTAACCGCACCGCCGCGACCTTCGGACGCGTCGATCAACTCACCCGCCAGACGCAGACCCATCGACTTTTCGCCGCGCTTGCGCGCAAAATCTTTCAACCAGCGCATGGCCAAAGCCATACGACGGGAAGGACGCACCTCAACAGGCACCTGATAGTTTGCACCACCGACACGACGGCTCTTCACCTCAACCTGAGGCTTCGCATTATTCAGCGCCAGATTAAACACCTCGATAGGATCTTTGCCACTCTTCTTGGCAACCTGCTCCATCGCGCCGTAAAGAATGCGCTCAGCCACGGATTTTTTACCCGCCGTCATCAATACGTTAACGAACTTGGACAAATCCTGATTGCCGTACTTTGGATCCGGCAGGACTTCGCGTTTGGGAACTTCTCTACGTCTTGGCATATCAAAAACCTCGAATATATTAGCTAACTAAAGAACAGTGACACGAACCGCCATTAAGCCTTCTTAGGACGCTTCGCACCATACTTGGAACGGGACTGCTTACGATCTTTAACACCCGCCGTATCCAGACTACCGCGCACCATGTGGTAACGCACACCCGGCAAGTCCTTGACACGACCACCGCGCAACAACACCACACTGTGTTCTTGCAGGTTATGGCCTTCACCACCGATGTAGGAGAGGACCTCAAAGCCGTTGGTCAAACGCACCTTGGCGACTTTACGCAAAGCCGAGTTCGGCTTTTTCGGAGTAGTCGTATACACGCGTGTACAAACACCGCGCTTTTGTGGACTACCTGCAAGCGCAGGCACCTTGCTTTTGGTGATTTCAGCAGAACGGGGCTTGCGTATTAACTGGTTGATCGTTGGCATTGTTGGATTCCTAAAAACTCTATTTAATCAATAATATACAAAAGCAT
>JBAZYW010000051.1:0-8393 GCA_041659125.1 Gallionellaceae bacterium
AAAAATGGTAAGCAATGAGGACAAGCACCAGCAGCAGCTTGATGTGCAACCACGCACCCGCAAAACCGTAGCCCAGCCATAGCCATGTGCCGAACACCAACGCCAACGCGCCGATAGGCGTGACGAAGCGATACAGCTTATGCGACATGAGCAGCAAACGCGAGCGCTCTTGCTCGCTGTTCACCATCGCCAAGTTAACGAAGATACGCGGCAAATAGAACAACCCGGCGAACCAGCTGGTGACGAAAATAATGTGAAACGCCTTAATCCAGAGCATGATATTTCCTATTTAGACAAACGTCGCCGGAACAACACCAGCGACACATAAAAACCAACCAGCGTATAGGCCAACAATACGGCAATGTGCAATCCTGTCTGCGGCGGAATCGCACCGCTCATCAGCGGGCGCGCTAAGTCCACGGCATGGGTCAACGGCAGCACACTCGCGACCATCTGCGCACTTTCCGGCAATTGCTTAACCGGAAAAAACACGCCGCAGAGCAGCATCATCGGCGTGATGACCAGCGTGAAATAGTACATGAAGAAATCGTAGGCCGGCGCAAGCGCCGTCATGATGAGGCCGAGGGCGGCGAAGGTCAGGCCGATCAACAGTGCCAGCGGAATCATCCACAGCGACATGAGGGAATGCGACAGTCCCAGCAGCCAGATCACCACGAGCACCGCCACACCGGACATCAGGCTTTTGGTGGCCGCCCACAGTATCTCGGACAGCACCACATCATCCAGTGAAATCGGCGTGTTCAAAATCGCCTCCCAGGTGCGCTGCTCGTGCATGCGCGCGAAGCCGGAATACAGCGCCTCGAAACTGGCGCTGTTCATCGTGCTGTAGCACACCGTACCCGCCGCGAGGAATGCCATATACGACATGCCGCCCATCTCCGGCAGCAGACTGCCCAGCCCGTAACCCAAGCCCAGCATGTAAATCACCGGATCGGCAAGATGTCCCATGATGGAAGCCGCCGCGATTTTTTTCCACACCAGCCAATGGCGTTGCCAGATGGGGAAGAAGCGCAGACTGAATTTGGGGAGTGCGAATTCTTGAATACTCATTTCAATTTATCCTGTTCCACGGCGGCGAGCGCATCGTCCGGTTTAACCACGCCGAATCCGCGCGCGTAGACGCAGCCTTTCGACGTCCCTTCCGCCACGATGCGCTCGCCCTTGCGAAAGGTGTGCGTCATGTAAAAATATTTCTCATCCCAATGCGTCACTTCCAACTTCACCTCGTAGCGCTCAAAAATACCCAGCGGCTTCTTGTAGGTCATGGTGTGTTCGGCGATGACCGGTATCCAGTTGCGTTTGAACATGGCTTTCAGCAGCCCGCTGCGCGCGAACACATCGACGCGATTCAAATCGCAGATGGTCAGGTAGCGGCCATTGTTCATGTGAAAATTGATGTCGATGTCATTGGGCAGCACGCGCAAACTCAACTCGCTCGTGAAATTGCCCACCCCGATCCGAGCGCGGAACCAGGAACGGACGATCACAAACAGCATGCGGAAAATTAAATTCATTCGCGCATCTCTCTGCCGGTGAGCTTGAGGAACACGTCCTCCAGATTCGCCGGACGATGCACATAGCGCAGCGCGCTTTGCGCCTGTAAATGCACGACCAGCGGCTGCGCATCCTGCACATAACAGAACACCGACTCGCCGCTAAGCTCGAAGCGCTGCGAATATTTTGCCGCATGTTCATTCGCCCAGTGCGCGGAAGTCTCTCCGAATACTTCGACCACTTGCGGCTCGATATTCTGCTCGATCAATTCGCGCGGCGAACCTTGACTGATGAGCTTGCCGTTATCCATCACCGCGAGGCGGTGACACAAGCGCTCCGCCTCCTCCATGAAATGCGTAGTGAGCAACAGCGTCTTGCCCTGTTGTGTGAGTTCGCGCAGACGCTGCCAGATGAGATGGCGCGCCTGCGGATCGAGTCCGGTGGTCGGCTCGTCGAGAAAAATAACATCGGGATCATTCACCAGCGCGCGCGCCAGAGTCAGACGCCGTTTCATACCGCCGGAAAGCGTCGGCACTTTCGCATCGCGCTTGCTGGTCAAATTGGCAAATTCCAGCAGCGAGGGAATGCGCGCCTCGATCTCGTGATCCTTCATGCCGAAGTAGCGCCCGTACACCAGCAGATTTTCCGCCACGCTAAAATCGGGATCGAGATTATCCATCTGCGGCACCACGCCGACACGGATGCGCGCCTCGCGTGCGGCCTGAGGCACGGGCAAACCCAGCAGCGTGACCTCGCCTGCATCCGGCGCGATCAAACCCAGCAGCATACGCAACGTCGTTGTCTTGCCCGCCCCGTTGGGGCCGAGCAGGCCGAAGCACTCGCCTTTGCGGATAGACAGATTGAGACCGTCCACCACGCGCTGTCCGGCGTAGGATTTTTGCAAATTGCTGACTTCGATAATCGGCTTCATAGTGAATTACCCAAAAAATGCTGGCGCACGATGTCGCGTAATTGCGTGAGGCGTCCGTGAAAATAATGTTCGGCTTGCGGCAACACCACGACAGGCAAATGCTGCGGGCGCGCCCATTCCAGCATGTCCGCCAGCGCCACCACGTCATCGTGCTCGCCGTGAATAACCAGCGTATTTTTTTCCACTTGCGGCATCGCGAAACGGCCCACCGCAGGTGCCGCCAGAATCAAATGACGCGGCTGCAACTGCCGCGCGGCACGCGCGGCGACATAGCCGCCGAATGAAAAACCGGAAAGAATCAGCGGCAAATCGCCGAACTGTTCGCGCGCAAACTCCGTCACGGCCAGCACATCTTCCACTTCGCCATCGCCGCCGGTGTATTCGCCCGCGCTTTTTCCCACACCGCGATAATTGAAGCGCAGCGCGACGCAACCCAACTCGGCAAAGGTCTTGGCGAGGGTCACTGCAACTTTGTTGTCCATCGTGCCGCCCATCGTGGGCAGCGGATGACACACCACGGCGATGGCCTGATGCGCCCCTTTGGGCACATGCGCCATGCCTTCGAGATGCCCAGCGCTGCCGGTGGTGGAGAATGACTGTAATACGGACATCAGAGCTTCAGGCGCTCCACGACGCGCCCGTTCTTCAAATGCTCTTCGATGATCTCGTCCAGATCGCTCTCGTCGATATAGGTGTACCAGACACCCTCTGGATAAACCACCAGCACCGGGCCTTCATCGCAGCGCCCCAGACATCCCGCCGAGTTGATACGGATACGGTTGCCCTCGGCATCCAGACCCAGCGCTTTGACTTTGTCTTTGACGTAATCGCGCATCTTCTGCGCACCGAATTTGGCGCAGCAGTCTTCCCCGGCGGCGCGCTGGTTCACACAGAAAAAAACGTGTTTGTCGTAATGGCTCATGTTGACTCCCATGCTGCGCAATTTGTTAGGACGCGCATTCTACTACTCCCGCCGCATCGCGCCACGCCACAGATAGGCCAGCAGCAGCAAAGGGAACGCCAGCATCACTGTTTGCGATAGCCCGTTGTAATTGAGCAGATGCCCGAAGTGCCACTGGTACAGGCGCATCGCGGCAGAAGGTGCGCCGCTATCCAACACCCCTTGCGCCAACACCAAATACCCACAGGCCACACCCGCCGCCAAACGTATGAGAAACGGTCGCGCCAACCAGCCGATGATCGCCATCAACAGCACGCCGATGAAGATGCCGAGCAGTGCCTCGCCGTTCAGCCACAGCAACAGCGCCCACGATTTGAGCAACACGGCAGCCGCGACGAATTTCATCAGTGCGATCACACCCAATACCAGCAACAAGGCTGCCACCGCATGGCGGCGCGAACGCAGCAGCGTCAACAGCAGAATGCCCAGCATCAACAGATTTAGCGCGACCGCCGCACTCTCCAACCAACTGAACGGCGCTACCGACGGCGGCACAAAAGGCTGGCGCGCCATTTCGGTGATGAACACATTGCCCAACATCGGAAAAGAAGGATTGATCTGCGCGAACATCCACAACAGCACCAATGCCAAACCGAAGTCCACGCCCTGCCCGCGCTGGAATAATTGAAAACGCCAGTGCATCAGATAGAAAAACCAGGCTCTCGGAACGATGCTCACCGCCAGCATTGCGCCGCTTAGCGTACCGATACCGTTCATCAACAGATCAAGATTCGAGCTGATACGGTTGGGCAGATACATCTGCAAATATTCCATCAGTGCGGAAAGTGCCAGCCCCGCCACAACGGCCAGCAGCACGCTGCCTGCGGCACTCAAACGCGCGCGCAGCGTCAAACCGAACAACAAACCGAACGGCAGATACGCCAGAAAATTCGAGATCGCATCGAACCATGAATAGGTCTGCCCCAGCGGCGACGCCAGCACCGCAGCGAACTCCAGCCCCTGCTCCTGCCAGCCGGAGAACGGCGACAGACTCGCGTACACGATGAACAGCGCATAGCCCGCAGTCAAATAGCTGCGCAGCAATGCACGTGAACGATAGATGGGCATGTATCTCATATAATTAGCTACTCGCTCTATACCTGCGCCGGAATAACGGCGGGCAGCCGCCTGGGTGCCTTGATGCGCAATTGTTTGTTGACGTTGTACACGCCGAACACCACCACAAACGCGCTCTCCGCAACATCAAACTCTCCTGCCAGAAACTTCACCAGATGCCCCGTCGCTTTACCGCGTATCGGATTCTCGGCAACATAAATTTCCAATTGCTTGCCGATGACTTTGCCGATCTTGGTTTTCTTGGCGCGCGGACGACCAAGGATATTCAGCACCAGCGTATCTTCTTCCCAATGACAAAATGATGACTTCACGCTTTCACCCGAATCAAAACCGCTCATACCCAAGCAAATAGCGCCATTGCCCGACCTGCAATTTGCCCATCGACACGCGCCCGATGCGCAGCCGCTTCATGCCCAGCACCTGCAGCCCGACGCTTTTGCACATGAACGCGATCTGACCGGGCTGCACACCCTTGAGCGCAAAACGCAGGCGGGTTTCGTTTTGCCAGCTGACCTTGATCGGCGGCAGCACCTTGCCGTTAAAACTGAGGCCGTGGTTGAGCAGCTTGAGCTTTTCTTCGGGCAACTCACCCGCAACTTCCACAACATATTCCTGTTCGATGGTGGCCGCATCGTCACTCAATTTGCGCGACACGCGAAAGTCCTGAGTAAACACCGACAGACCGCCCGCGTTCTTTTCCAAGGGTGAGCACTGCGTGAGCCGGATAAAATGCTGCTTGAGCATACGGATACCGGAATGGTCGTCAGCCGCGCGCGTCCCGGCGCAGATCAGTTGCGGTGTGAAATCGACATCCGGCGGCTGATGAAACAGAATAGTCACCGGCTCAAGCGGAGTAAGACTTGCTTCAGGGTGCAGCTCGACCTTCTGCTGCGCCACCATGAACTGCGGCTCTTCCACCACCTGCCCGTCCACCATCACCCAGCCTCCTGCTATATACAGCTCGGCCTCGCGGCGCGAACAGGGAAGCAGTTCGGCAAGGCGCTTTGTAAGACGGACGGGGTCGGTCATGAGAGGTGTGTCTTGAAAATAAAGAGCCGCATTGTAAACGCTCAAGTCCGACCATCACCTGTAAAATGCAAACATGGATGCCAATAAAAAACCCGCAGGCCGCCCCACTTTGGACGGCATCACGCTTGAGGCCATCGTCACGCAACTCTCCGAGAGCATGGGCTGGGAAGCGATGGGCGAGGCCGTGCCGATACGCTGTTTCACGCACGACCCCAGCATCAAATCCAGCTTGAAATTTTTACGCAGAACTCCGTGGGCGCGCGAAAAAGTGGAGCAGTTGTATTTGCATCAGGCCAGATTCCGCCGCTGAATCACTTGCGCAGCGGATCGAGCAGCGACGACAGACCGTTGTGATCCAACTCCTGCATCAGCGCCAACAGCAGGCCGATCTCCCCGGGCGGAAAACCTTTGCGCGCGAACCAATTCAGATACTGACCGGGCAAGTCGGCGATCAGACGTCCTTTGTATTTGCCGAAAGGCATCTCGCGGGTAACCAGCAGTTGTAAATGTTCGGGGTTCATCGTTTAACCTGCGCTGGATGCCTGACGCAAACTGGCGAATTCTCTGGAAATAAAATCGATCACTAATTGCACCTTGGGCAGATGGCGATGGCGTTTATGGCACACCAGAAATAGGCTGCCAACCGCATTCGCACCCAGATCAATATCCAGCTCCTGTAACGCATCCCATTCATGCAAACCCGCATAGTCATGCAACACCTGCGGCAATATCATTGCGCCCACACCCGCCTTGCAGGCGGCGGTCTGCACGTTGAAATCGTCCGACGTAAAAACGGGTTTGAAGTCCGGGATCACCGCACGCAATTCCTGATTAGTTTGCTGGTCGCCATAAGGCGCCGCCCAGCATATCCAATCCAAATCGGCGATACCCGGATGAGCAGGGAGTGTTGCCGCATAGGCACTGGAAACATACACGCGCATAGCGCTGTATATTTCATCCACACACACCAGATCGGCATCGGTCGGCCTGGGCGTGCGTAACGACAAGTCCGCCTCGCCGCGCCCGAGATTCAACATCTCCACGCCGGACAAAACTTCAATCTGAATCTGCGGATGTTGCCGCCGTATCTTCGCGGCCAGCGGTGCCAACACCTCATATGCGATGCCCGGCGGTGCCGCGATGCGCACTTTGCCTTCCGGCAGATAGGTTTGTTTTTTGACGCTGAGCTCCGCCTCATTAGCCCATTCAGCCATACTCTGTGCGGCAGGCAACAGCTTTTGCCCCGCCGCCGTCAACGACGCGCCTTGGCTTTGCCGGTCAAACAGCGCTTCGCCCACGGCCTCTTCAAGCTCGGCAATGCGTCGGCTCAATGTCGGCTGGCCCAACTTCAATGCGCGCGCCGCACCGCTCAAACTGCCCTGCTCGTGCACCGCCAAAAACAATTTCAAATCATCCCATCTCAGATTCATGTTCGCTCCCGTAGCAAGCAATCCACCCCATTTAAAAATGGATGACCTTATCGACATTTAGCCAATTGCTAGATGATATATGGATATGTGAGTATGAATAAACTTTTAGGAGAACTGCATGAAAACGAATTCCCTTTTGCTCATTTCAGTAAGCGCGCTTGCCTTGTTATTGCAGGGCTGCACGCTGACCAGCCACCCCTTGGGCAAACCCGCGCTTGGCAAACCGTCCGGCAGCGCCGAAATGGAACGCCTGATTGACCAGCCGGGGACTATCCAATTGGAGACCATCAACAGCGCGGATTGGTCGGTGCCTCTGGCAGGCATGCTGAATCTGAAAAGCCCGGCAGCTGTTCAAGCCGGACTGAAAGACCGCGACGAACCGATACAGGTGTACGCGCATCTGCTGAAGCACCCGCAGCACGGCAATTTTATTGTGGACACAGGAGTGTCGAGAAAACTGGTGGATGATCCCGGCAAAGAAGGTCTGAATTGGCTGATCCAGAAAGTGATGCACCTCGAAAAAATCCACATCAGGAAAAGCACGGCCGAAATACTGCAAGGCATGGATGGCAAGTTGTCCGGCGTGTTTTTTACCCATCTGCACATCGACCATATATCCGGCATGCCGGATATTGCCAATGAAATTCCGCTGTATGTCGGCGCTTCGGAATCCACAGAAACGAGTTTTAAAAATATGTTCGTACGCGGCGCGAGCGATCAACTATTGAAAGACAAACAGCCATTGCAAGAGTGGCACTTCCAGCCCGACCCGCAAAACAAATTCGAAGGCGTCATCGATGTATTTGAAGACGGCTCGGTGTTTGTCATCAGCACACCGGGCCACACACCCGGCAGCACCGCCTTCCTGATCCGCACCACGCATGGGCCGGTACTGCTAACCGGCGACACCTGCCACACACGCTGGGGCTGGGAGCATACGGTGGAGCCGGGCGACTTCACCGCAGACCAAGAACGCAATTTGAAGAGCCTGAAGAGCATGAAAGAACTGGTCGCCAGACATCCGCAGATCGAGGTGCGGTTGGGGCATCAGCATTAAACAGTGGTGAGCATAATGCTCACCCAAGCTACACCATACCGTTCGTCCTGATAACCAGCGACTTGCCCGCTTGCGGGCTTAGTCGAATGGCTAGTAGTTTCATCAGTAGGCGCAGCCGTATCGAAGGATGGGCGAAGCCCGCTGGTTTTGAGTCTGTAGGGTGGGCACGTTTCTGTGCCCACGCGGCTCCTTCAAATTCAACACCAACATCGTCGGGGGTAGCCCGACAGCTAGTCACTTTTTCTTGCGTCGCCAAGAAAAAGTAACCAAAAAGAAGGCGACCCCGGTTTGCCGCCGCTTCGCGGTTCCCTGCGTTGCTCGACTGGTCAGGCGGCCGGAACTCGCGCTTCGCGCTCAGACATAACCAGCGACTTGGCTGGCGTCGTTTGCCAG
>JBAZYW010000051.1:8403-11608 GCA_041659125.1 Gallionellaceae bacterium
TGTACACCATCAACAAAACCAACGAGTTTTCAGATTGGCTGTCAGCGTTACGCGATATTCGCGCTCGCGCCCGTATCGTTAGCCGCATCAAGAGCGCAGAGCAAGGCAACTTCGGCGATTGCGAACCCGTCGGAGATGGCGTTAGCGAAATGCGTATCCATATCGGCGCGGGCTACCGTGTGTACTTTGCCAAGCGCGAAAGCGTGGTGTACCTGCTGCTATGCGGCGGAGACAAGTCCACACAAAAGCGGGACATCGTTCGCGCAAAAGCCATACGCAAGCTACTTGATGAGGAGTGAATCATGACCAAGAAGACCACTAAAAAAATCACCGTCACCAAATTCGATGCCGCCGATTATCTCGACAGCGAAGAAATGATCGCCGAATATCTGGCAGCCGCATTGGAAGATGACAACCCTGATGTTTTCCTCTCCGCCCTCGGTGACGTTGCCAAAGCGCGCGGCATGGCGAAGATCGCCAAAGATGCGGGATTGAGTCGCGAGAGCTTGTATAAAGCCCTCGCGCCGGGCGCAAAGCCGCGCTATGAAACGGTGCGCAAATTGATGGATGCGATTGGGGTGAAGATGACGGCACAAAGTGCGGCGCACGCCTGAGGGCTGGGCATGCGGCGCAATGCCCGCACGGGTTAATTAAGACATGGGGCGACCCCATGCAATATCAACAATATTGACCATCAAATAGAAAGGTGCTCAGCGATGGATACGCATTATCGTTTGAAAATAATGAGTGCGGCTCAACAAGAGATGCTGCATCCATCATTGCGTGACCCAATCGAGTATAGAAAAAGCGGGCTGAGCCTCAATCATATTGTGGGCTGTCCATTAAATTGTGGATATTGCGTGCGCCATCTGTTCGCGAACTTCGAGTCTAAAAATCCGGCGGCGCTGATGGAAGATGAATTAGCCGTCAAAAGGCTAATTAGTCACCGTTTTTTTTCACCGCATGTCACGCCTCTTCAGCTATTCAATCGAGCAACGGATGCGATGCTTCCAAACGTGAAGCCGCATACCTTTAGAGTATTAAAGCTATTAGACGATATCGGAATAACGAATCACGTTCTTGTGATAACTAGGTGGAAGGTTTCCAAGAAAGATTGTGATGTTTTCAACTCGGTTAAAAATATCAAGCTTACCGTCCTCGTTACTCTTTCTGGAATAGATGATGAACGGATAGAGCCTGCAGAATCTGAGATTGCGTCCAATTCCCTAAAAATACTTTACCAAAATGCAGTTAATTACCGCGTTATAAATTATTGGAGGCCCATTATTCCAGGTCTAAATGACTCGTCATTACATATGTCTCGTGCACGCGAATTAAGCAACTGGGCGCACGCAACCGTATTTACAGGGTTGTTTTATCGGGATGAAATAAGTGCATATTATAAAAGCTCTGGGCTCCCAGAGCCGTATCAAAAAACTACACGGCGCAAGATTTTTCCGGAAAGTCTGGAGGCAAGAATATTAAGCGAGTTTTGCAAGGGAGTGAAAGTTCCAATTTTCCGCAAAACATCTTGTGCGGTTTCATATGCCCATAAAAAACCCGATTACAACGGTCATTATGGGATCCGTGAGCTGTGCGACATTTGTCCGGAATCCCAAGTTAGCCGATGCGCCAGTGCGTGGGTTATCCCAGACGTTCAGGTAGTAATGCGAATGGCTAACGAGATGGGTGCCACTAGCCCCCCGGTTATTACTGACAGAGCCATAATTGTTGAGGGTCTTGATGAGCCCCCACGATATTTTATGCAGCACGCTTTAGGATTCCAGTGTCACGACATATCGAAGCCTCACCATCTAGGAAGGCACGGTCGTGCCGAAATTGGCTGGAATGAAAGTTAATATCATTTAATTCAACAAAACAAAATGGATGTATCTCTTTTAAAACGAATGAAGGCGGTTGTCATCGATGTTGAGGGAAATGGGCAAACGCCCCCGGACTTGATCGAGGTCGCCATACAGAATATTAATGACGCTATTGAAGGGGATTTCGCTCCTATATCATGGCTGATTAAGCCGCCTCGGCCAATTCTCTCCCGTGTGATTCGCGTGCATGGCATAACCAATGAAGCTTTGATTGGATGCCCCTCGTGGAATGAGGTTCAATCAGAAATATATAAGGCATTAAACGATGCTTGGATTATCGGACATAACATTAAGGTTGATTATGAAGCCCTTAGATTGCATCTTCCCGAATGGCAGCCTTTGGGCATGCTAGACACAATCGTGTTAGCCCGAAATGTGTGGCCAGGTCTAAAAAGCTACTCGTTGGACTATTTGGCTGAGTTTGCAAAACTGAATCTTTCTGCTGTAGCAGGGAAAAGACACCGAGCAGCCTACGATGTTTGGGTAACTTGGCAGCTATTTCTTGTATTGATAATTGATTGCAAAGCCCTTACTTTGGAAGATTTACTGTTATTAGGTCAACCTAATGAATCCCCCAGAAAACGCACCTCACTTAATGTCCAACGGAGTTTATTTTGAAGCCGCTACGTATAGGAATTGCAGGCACGCATTCAACAGGAAAAACCACTTTCTGCAATTTAGCTGTGAAGGCACTTACCGAGAAGGGGCTGCGTGTAGCGCGTGTAAAATCGTTTGGAAGCGATGCCGTCAACGCTCATATAAAAATGCTCCGTGACCATGATGAGGACTCTACGCTTTGGTTCATTACCAGAACGATCTCAGCTGAAATTGAGGCAAGCGTTGACGCAGATGTAGTTCTCATTGACCGCCCGGTTCCTGATGCGCTGGGCTATTGGATGGCCGCATTGGAGTATAGATCTGAGAGTCCTAATTCTGCTGAAAAGGCAATGATTGAAAATCTCGTTAAAGAATATACCTCAACATATTCCCTCCTATTGGCAACTGTTCTTGATACATCGATACCATTAGGTGAGGGGCGCGATAATGATCTTGTTTTTCGCCAGCTTGCAGCGAAAAACATATTGGCAACTCTCCGGCATATGGGTACTCCTTTCATACCCTTGGAGCCAAAGAACGTAAACAGTGCTGTAGAACAAATTGTGTCGATGGCATTAAATCGCGGCTTAGGTGAAATAGTATGTTGAGGAATTCAAAGCTTGCAGGCAAGCTTGTTTCCCGTATTGGATTGGGCACCATGAGATTTACTGGTGCCGGAATTTGGGGGGCTCCCGTTGATGAAGCGGAGTGTATTCGTGCTTTGC
>JBAZYW010000052.1:0-11341 GCA_041659125.1 Gallionellaceae bacterium
AAAATCGCGTGCAGCGAAAAGATTCCGAAATCCAAACGCAGCAAATCTTTGTTGCGCAGCACTTCGCCGAAGTGTCCGTGCCCCGCTTCGGTATCGCTGTGGAAACGCGTAATCGCCGGATCGGGAATCACGAAGGCCACCACCGCCATCGCCAGCACCGCCAGCACGCCGGTGAGCGCGAATATGCCGGACACGCCGATGTGCTGGTACAACAGCGGCGACAAAATCAGCGACAGCGAAAACGTGATGCCGATGGTCATGCCGATCATCGCCATCGCCTTGGTGCGATGTTCCTCGCGCGTGAGGTCGGCGGTCAGCGCCATCACCGCCGCGTTGATCGCCCCCGCGCCCTGAATCACCCGACCCGCGATGACCCAATAGATGTTGTCGGCGGAAGCTGCAACAAAGCTGCCGATGGCGAACAGAAGCAGTCCCGCATAGATCACCGGCTTGCGCCCGTAACGGTCCGACATCCACCCCGCCGGAATCTGCAAAATCGCCTGCGTCAACCCGTAAGCGCCGAGCGCCATGCCGATGAGCAAATGGCTCTCGCCGCCCGGCAGATGCTCGGCGTACAAAGCGAAAATCGGCAGAATGATAAACAGGCCCAGCATGCGCAGGCCATAAATACTCGCCAAGCCCATACTGGCACGGCGTTCGAAGGGGGTCATTGCGAAATCTAAAGCGGACATGAAACGGTGAGTGGTAATTTCTAAAGATGCATATCTTAACAGGTCGGGCAACTGCCTGACAGCAGCCTCCTTACGCATAGCCACGACGAAAATACCGGCTTGCCCAATTTTGCCAAGCAAACTAGACTTCTTCGCATGTCAACGATGAATATCACTTTACCGGACACCCTCAAGTAATTCATGGAGCAGCAAGTCACCACGGCGGGTTATGGCACTTCCAGCGAATATGTACGCGAGCTGATCCGTCACGATCAGGAGCGCGCCCAGTTGCGCCAACTGCTGCTGGCGGGCGCACAATCCAAGCCAACGGGTTTGGCCGACGAGAAATACTTTGCAGGATTGCGCACAAGCATCAAAAAACTTCAGAACAAAAAAATAAAACGGAACGAAGATTGATGCGCGGGTAAAAACAATTCGGGTCTGTAGAACTGTAGCCTTGCTTCTGTTATGCAAAAAACCCGAGAACCCTTTTCGCAACAAGATATATTTGGCACTTCATCCTTACGAGTCGGGATCATCATGAAAACCGCGAAACTATTTCAGCACGGCAGGAGCCAAGCAGTCAGGCTTTCAAAAGAATTTCGCTTTGAAGGCGAAGAGGTGTTCATCAAAAAAACGGGTCATGTGGTGATGTTGATTCCGGTTGCGCATTCGTGGGATTCATTGATGGGCAGCTTGGATAAGTTCAGCCCAGACTTCATGGATGAACGCAACCAGCCGCAACAACAAACACGCGAGGAAGCGTCCCCATGAAACCCAACCGGATAAGTTTATGTGCCGCTGGATACCCATGACCGCCGCACATGTACATCGCTTGGATGCGACGCTGGTCAAAAAAATAGTGGGAATTTATGTGCGTTCGTAAGCTAACAGTTGTAGCTTGGATCAAGCTCGGTTAGCCAACAAAATTATTGTAGGCCCCGTTCGCTTTTCTCTAATTCAAATAGAAGAAATTTTGCCATTTTTTTTGATTGGACTCTTTGCCGTAAAGATTGAATATCTGCACTCTTGTTTTGAGATACAGCAAAACGATCTTCTACATGGCATAGAACCGAACGAATCATTGTTAAATCAGCTAACCAGTATTCAGGCATATCTTCAATCCATAAAGCCAATTCTTCGCAAGAGTGTGCTTGTCGAATTATTTCCCACATGGAGACTTCGCTCGATAATGTGCGATGTAGTCGTTTACGTAAATTACGCTTTCGTAGAATAATATCCACATAGGCAGCAACTGGAAAGGCTGCCATCAAAATTACAAATACTAATGGGTGTGAGTCTGCCAGAATGAACGCGCCCCAGAGTATCGCAGACATCAATACAAAGACTATCGCAGCACCTAACTTTTTTCCATCGCCTGGAAATATGGATGATATATTCGTATCTCTCAAACGTCTCACTAAGTATAGCGGTGTCAACCTAAACTGCTCCGCACGCAAAATAATCGACATGCCAATCGCAAGGGTAAATGTGACCATGCAAACTCTTGCAATCGCTGCCAGCAGACTCTGATTTAACAATCCACCAAGTTTAATGGCCGCCTCTAGGGACACCCATAGAATAGTTACAACATTAAAAAATGCAAGCATAGCTGACTCCACATTTGAAAGCGGTCGAACTTGTCCAACCCCAAACGATTTACTTAACCAGCCATTTAAAAATTGAAATTGTGCAGCAAATATTCTGATTGGCCAAGGTTGATACATTATTGAACGCAAAATTTTACAGCGCTGAAAGATAAGAGGGGCTCCAAGATTCTCAGGCAACCTATTTCCCAAAGCATCAAGCTTAAGTAATTCAATCTTGCTGTCGCAAACTAGTGTTTCATTTGAAAATCGTTTGCGTATCCATTTACTTAGCGAGTCTGGCAGCACAGTAAGAAATTGCGCATTCATAAAACTTGCGCGTAGAAATGGATCAATTTCGCCAGCAATCGCCCACTCGAGAATTTTTTGATATTCGTCCACGGGAAGCAGGCAACCATGACGTACCACCATCAACTTATCGTAAAGATCGCCGCCCCTCCATATAGGCAGTAATTGATGTGCAATTGCCTCGCGTAATCTGTCCGGCACAAACTCTACCCTCTTGGAGAAGCCTTCATTTACAAGCTGTAGCAGATGAAGCAGCGCTCCACTTCGCCACTCAAAATATTGAAGCCCCTCGCCCAGTTCTTTAGTAACGGCAATAGGAGCTTGGGTAAGAATATATATTTGATGAGCAGCTTCTTCCGCAAAGCGATTAAGAACCTCCGCCGGCTGCGACTGAATTAACGTAACCGTAAATTCACGCCAACGACTATCAAGTAACAAATTTTCTGTTGAAATATGCTGAGGATGCTGTGCTAGGTATTGCACAAATAGCGTTTCCTGATAGCGCCGATGCGAAAAGGTAAAGCGACGGTCTCCAGCGCGAGCTTCCTTTACATCTGACCGACCGATCTTAACGTCAATAAGCGCAGACAATAACTGCTCTAGGTCAACTGGGAACGATATTTGGCGAACGTTCAGAGCATGCTTAATCTCGTCATATTTTGGCGCCAAACTTAGCTCAGATTCTTCAGCAAAAAGCACTGCCAGCAAAGTCGCGCCTTCCAATAATTGCGCCTCGTTTAGACCATATTTCTTCAGGATGTATTCAGGATCACGATGAGCAAGGCGCTCTATATGCCGAAGCAACAGGTCATAATCATTAGCGGGACTCTTCTGTGTATCTCCAACATAACGACAAAGAAGTGACATAAATAGCGGGTTGCCAAATATTCCGGTACCAACTGTAGCCAAGTGTTGCCGAACAAGCGTTTTGTATTGATTGGTTAAATAAGTGTTATCGATCAACTCATCCTGTTTTTGCTGATTTAGTTGCAAGATGCGCAGTTTTTGCCAAGGCAGTGCTTCAGGCCCTTTGTATTCGCGTGATGCGAGAACGCCTCGGCACGCTCCCATCCCATCCATAAATTGCCTCAGGGCTTGGCTATATCTTTCAATTATTTTGCTTCCATTAGGGGCATGCAAAACTGCGGGACTTTCATCAAATGAATCGAAAAGAAAAAACCAATTCCCTTTCGTCTTGTAGTCTAGCCAATGATCGCGCACATAAGCCGCCGTATCTGAATCGCCACGACGTATGTGTTCCAACACAAATTTCTCGATGTAATCAGGAGTGAGCTCTTCTGCATTGCAGGCGGGCAGTTCCTTGAGGTTTATATACAGCGGCACTTGGACATTTAACGCCTTGGATTTACTTCCTTCCTCAGCGAGTGTTCTCCCCAAGTGACGCAAGGCCACGCTTTTCCCGCAGCCCGGGTCTCCCACTAACAACATACATCGCTCCGTACTCGTCCGGATTGCCTGCATCAAAGAAGGTATGCGCCGTATACCATTAGAACGACGCTTAAAGATGCGCGCCAATCCATTGCTGTAATACCCCCCCTCTGCCTCAATTTCTGCTTCTAGATCAGTGAACCACTGATCATTCCAGTTTTCGGCCTTTGCTATGGAATCCAAATCGCTGCGCAAAACGCCACAGAACTGTTGCCGCCTGCGAATGGCTAATTTCTGATCCTGATTACTTCTGAGAGGCATGCCAAGCTTTCCAAGGCTCTCCACCAATGACACCAATACTTTCGCCGCTTTTTCTAAGAACTGCAAGGTAAGCCATATGTAGAAAAACAAGACCAGCAAGCGAGCCAAAAATTCACTGGCAATTCCTTTACTTTGTGATGTAGTGAGCAACACCCAAAGCTCAGAGAATATTTTTATTGGATTAAATTCCATATAGTCTGCGTGACCCTATAACTAAAGTTGCGAGATGCGCACGACTATACGGAAGTGGCAGACCTGGGGCAAGGTATGAAGCTTATGTTTCGGCGGGCTCAACACGAACGGTTTCTGGCCCCACTATGCTGAGTCGTTAAATCTCCACAAGCCATCGCTAAAAGTACCGCGCAATTAGATGCGCCAAACAACCCTATGGAACGACATCATTTTCTCTCCCAAGGCGCAAAACCAATTGGCCGCTTTTTCTTGGGGTCAGATGTTGTCATCAGTTGGTGGATTACGTTCCCACATCAAGAAGCGCCTGAATAAATCAATATGTCGAGACTAAGCAATCCGGCCATTACCTGTCATTGGAAGCGTCCAGAAGTAATCTTTCACGCTGCAAAAGGGTAACGTAGCTTTGCAACTGGATAGCCATCTGGTTATCCAGATGAATGAATCGGCAACCTACATGCTTATGGATCACGTTATTAAGATCCGTGAAGATAATGACGTTTCGCACTTCAATAGAAACGGTCAAAATGCCGATATCCGGTATTGCAATTTGGCAATCGCTAAAAGTCTTATCCGGCAGCAAGGTGTTCTCATCTTCCTCGCACAGCAGTCCGATCCCGCCGCCGCTTATATCCACAAGGGGCACCGCACGTATGATCGCATCATCGCCCGTTTTTTCCGGTTGGATCGTGATGATGCACTTGACGGGTGATGATGCCGGAATGGAAGTGCGAAAATAATCCCGCCGCTGTAAACGCAATAGATAGTCAGGCAGCTCCATATAAAAGGCCTCGTTGTTCTCAAACGAATCCTTCTTGATACGGTGTGCCACGAATTGTATTTTTACATGCCGATGGACGCTGACAAAAGCAAACTCATCACTCAGCAAAATTTGAGTATTTTCCGGTGAAAATGGGCCGACCTCCAGCCACATACCCTGTGCGTTGACATCCAGCAAAGTGGTCAGAATGAAATTCTTGTCG
Organism: Gallionellaceae bacterium; assembly: GCA_041659125.1. Classification (GTDB taxonomy): domain Bacteria; phylum Pseudomonadota; class Gammaproteobacteria; order Burkholderiales; family Gallionellaceae; genus PALSA-1006. Next base: position 5,449 of record JBAZYW010000052.1, read on the forward strand.
CCGCCGTAATACAGTGCAACGTGTGCACCATGCTCCGCAATGGCGTGCAGAATAGACAACATTTCTGTCTTTGACTTGATGCGCAACTCAATATCTTCATCATTGTAAAAATGCTCGATTTTTAATGCGACATCTTTGTGGTAACTCATGATGAATACTCCCTAAAGTTCAAATTTAATAAATTCAAACCTGCGGAGTTATCGGGCTGGTGCGGGCGGGGTGACAGGGGGCACAGAACAACATAAAAACCGATCTGTGAGCACTCTATCTGGCGATCCCGCTGTCATAGGGCGAACCCCTTAGACCGGTAACTTTGCGTCCCTATCTTTCGATAGGTTTGCCTTTGGCAGAACTCGTGCAACTGGAAAAATTCTAGTCCGATACTATGGTTACGTCAAGAACGACTGCGGCCTCCTTCCACATAACCACAATGAAAATAGCGGCTTGCCAAGTTTGGGAAAGCCTCAATTTTCGCGTATATTGTCCAGTCGTTTTTCTACCTCTCTGCCTCACATGGAATACATCAAAATACGCGGTGCTCGCACCCACAACCTGAAGAACATCAGCCTTGATCTGCCGCGCAATCAGCTGGTGGTGATCACGGGTTTGTCCGGCTCGGGCAAGTCCTCACTCGCTTTCGATACGCTGTATGCCGAGGGGCAGCGGCGTTATGTGGAGTCGCTGTCGGCTTATGCGCGGCAGTTTTTGCAGTTGATGGAAAAACCGGATGTCGATTTGATCGAGGGGCTTTCGCCCGCTATCGCCATCGAACAGAAGGCGACTTCGCATAACCCGCGCTCGACGGTGGGTACAGTGACGGAGATTCACGATTATTTGCGTCTGCTGTTTGCGCGGGCGGGCGATCCGTATTGCCCGCAGCATGACATCGTGTTGCAGGCGCAGTCGGTGGGGCAGATGGTGGATCATGTGCTGGCGCTACCGGAGGGCACGAAGGTGATGATCCTGTCGCCCATCGTGGTTGAGCGCAAGGGCGAGCAGCTGGATATGTTCGACGAGTTGCGGGCGCAGGGCTTTGTGCGTCTGCGCGTGAACGGCAAGGTATGCGAAATGGATGCCCTGCCCAAGCTGGAGAAGAACAAGAAACACACTATCGAGATCGTGGTGGACAGATTGAAAGTGTCTGCCGACATCAAGCAGCGTCTGGCGGAGTCGTTCGAGACGGCATTGCGCCACGCCGATGGTCGCGCTCTGGCGGTGGAGATGGATACGAACAAGGAGCATTTGTTTTCGGCCAAGTTCGCCTGCCCTATTTGCAATTATTCGTTGCAGGAGCTGGAGCCGCGCCTGTTCTCGTTCAATAGCCCGATGGGTGCTTGTCCGAAATGCGATGGCTTGGGGGTGATCTCGTTCTTCGATCCTGCCCGCATCGTGGCCTTTCCTAATCTTTCTTTGAGCGGCGGTGCGATCAAGGGCTGGGATAGACGCAATCAGTTGTATTTCCAATTGCTGGACAGTCTGGCCAAGCATTACGACTTCGATCTGGAGCGACCATTTGAAAGCCTGCCGGAGAAGGCGCAGCAGGTGGTGCTGTACGGCAGCGGGCGCGAGGAGATCATGTTCACTTATCTGAACGAGCGCGGCAAAAAAATGCAGCGCGAACATGCCTTCGAGGGCATCGTGAACAATTTTGAGCGGCGCTACAAGGAGACGGATTCGCCCACAGTGCGCGAGGAGCTGGCGAAGTATTTGAATAGCTGCGGATGCCCGGAGTGCAAGGGCACGCGCCTGCGCGAGGAAGCACGCCATGTGCGCGTGGCCGACCGTGCCATTTATGAATTGAGCGCATTGCCGCTGAAGCAGGCGCTGACTTTTTTCAAAGGCGTGATGCTGCCCGGCAACAAGCAGGCCATCGCCGAGAAGATCGTGCAGGAGATCGCCAACCGCCTCACCTTCCTCAACAATGTAGGCTTGGATTATTTGTCGCTGGATCGTTCCGCAGAAACGTTGTCCGGCGGCGAATCGCAACGCATCCGTCTGGCTTCGCAGATCGGCTCCGGCTTGACCGGGGTGATGTATGTGCTGGACGAGCCTTCCATCGGTTTGCACCAGCGCGACAACGACCGTTTGCTGGATACACTGAAGCGCCTGCGCGACATGGGCAACAGTGTGATCGTGGTGGAGCACGACGAGGACGCCATTCAGTGCGCCGACTATGTGGTGGATATGGGGCCGGGTGCGGGGGAACATGGCGGCGTGGTGGTGGCCCAAGGCACACCGCAGGAAGTGATCGCCAACCCGCAATCCCTCACCGGCGATTATCTTTCCGGGCGACGTTGCATTGAGCTACCTGCGAAATATCTCAAGCCGGATGCCGAACGCAAACTGAAGATCATCGGTGCGTGCGGCAACAACCTGAAAGAGGTGACGCTGGATCTGCCCGTCGGCCTGCTCACGTGCATTGCGGGGGTATCGGGGTCGGGTAAGTCCACACTCATCAACGACACGCTGTACAACGCCGTGGCGAAGCATCTATACGGCAGCAATGCCGAGCCTGCGCCGTATGCCGAGATTACGGGACTGGAATTTTTCGACAAGGTGATCAATGTCGACCAGTCGCCGATCGGACGCACGCCGCGTTCCAATCCGGCGACATACACGGGACTGTTCACACCGATACGCGAACTGTTTTCCGGCGTACCGACTTCGCGCGAGCGCGGCTACGGGCCGGGACGCTTCTCCTTCAACGTGAAGGGTGGACGCTGCGAATCATGCCAGGGCGACGGCGTGATCAAGGTGGAGATGCACTTCCTGCCGGACGTGTATGTGCCGTGCGATGTGTGCCACGGCCAGCGCTATAACCGCGAGACGCTGGAGGTGCTATACAAGGGCAAGAACATCCATCAGGTGCTGGCCATGACGGTGGAGCATGCGCACGAGTTCTTTAAACCCGTTCCGATCATCGCGCGCAAGCTGCAAACGCTGCTCGATGTGGGCTTGGGTTACATCACGCTGGGACAGAGTGCCACCACGCTGTCCGGCGGCGAAGCGCAGCGCGTGAAGCTGTCGCTGGAGCTGTCTAAACGCGACACCGGACGCACGCTGTATATCCTCGACGAGCCGACCACCGGCTTGCACTTCCACGACATCGCGCTGTTGCTCAAGGTCATTCACAAGCTGCGCGACCAGGGCAACACGGTGGTGGTCATTGAGCACAATCTGGATGTGATCAAGACGGCGGATTGGGTTATCGACTTGGGGCCGGAAGGCGGCGATGGCGGCGGACGTATCGTGGCGCAAGGCACGCCCAAGGACATCGCGGCGAATAAACAAAGCGTGACAGGGCCGTATTTGAAGAAGTTGCTGGGCAAATAGCGCTTACTGCCCGCCTGTTGTCTCGCTCCGGCATTGACGGCGCAGGCCGCCGATTTCGACATCGACAAAATGGAGCAAGACGGTAAACGCCGGGCAATTGGATCGGCAAGAGGCCATACTGATTGTGCGTCACAAAACAGCAAGGCTCGCCCTATGTCGGTTAGAAAATAATACTTGACTACACGGGTGGGTTAAGACTAGATTATTCGTGCGTTTACTCCAACAATTTTTAAAGGAGAATGATCATGAACGTCCTTAAACTCATCGCCCTGCTCTTGCTGCTGCTTTATGGGCAAGCATTTGCAGCCGAAGGCAACATCATCATCAGCTCCCCATCGACTGCGCCATCGTGAGTGCCCAAAATAAAGTTCCGGTTAATTACGAAGCCACGCTGGGAAGCAATGGCGATCACCTGCATTTGTATGTGGATGGCAAACGTGTTGATGTCTTGCGCCAGATTAAGGGGAGCGCCGAATTTGACGCTTCGCCTGCGGGCAAGCACCACATCTGCCTGACCGAAAACATGAAGTCTCATGCACCGACAGGTGTGGAAAAATGCGTTGATGTGACGTCGCAATGAGCGCGGCTCAAAACCTGAGTTATGCGGCCGTTCAGGTTGTGCATAACTTAGGCGCTGTGGCGACCGTGGGCGGTTCGGTAGTGGCAACGAGCTTGCGTAATTACCATGCCCGAAGAAAGCTGGCGCAACTGGTACTTCTCGGCTGGTTGACGCAAGCCGCGAGCGGCTTGGGCTTCGGCTTGGTCAGTTATTACTTTTACCGCAAGCTTCCGGATATTTCCGGGATCGCCAGTTACGCGCTGGGCGTCAAGATGCTTTGCGCAACGTTGGGAATTGTGCTGCTAACGGCATATCTGTGGCGGAGCAATCACTGGACGGCACAACAACAAAACAAAGCGTGGATATTGGCATCTGTGATTGCGATTAGCGCGATTTCTGCTGCTGCTTTTCTGCGCTGGTTCGCCTAGGATTGCCGCATAAAAACAACAAGGCCGGAATAAATCCGGCCTTGTTTGTTCCTGCTTGCAGCGAGTTACTTCTTACTCGTCTGCGACTTCTACCGGCTGCGCTTCTGCTGGACGATCCATCAGTTCGACCAGTGCCATCGGAGCGTTGTCGCCCTTACGGAAACCGAACTTCAGGATGCGTGAGTAGCCGCCGTTGCGAGCAGCGTAACGTGGGCCGAGTTCGTCGAACAGCTTGGTGACGATTTCACGGTCACGCAGACGGGCAAACGCCAGACGACGATTGGACAGACTTGGAGTCTTGCCCAATGTCAGGATGGGTTCTGCCACGCGACGCAACTCTTTGGCCTTAGGCAAAGTCGTTTTGATGACTTCGTGACGCAACAGGGAAACGGTCATGTTGCGCAGCATCGCCAGACGGTGACTGCTGGTGCGATTGAGTTTTCTGAGACCTAAACGGTGACGCATGATTATCCTTTCGTACTGCTTTAACTATTCTGGCTTACTTCTCGACTGCAGCAGGCCAGTTTTCCAATTTCATACCAAGTGACAAACCATGCTCGGCCAACACTTGCTTGATCTCGTTCAGCGACTTGCGGCCCAGATTCGGGGTGCGCAACAGATCGGATTCGTTGTGCTGAATCAGATCGCAGATGTAATGGATGCTTTGTGCCTTGAGGCAGTTGGAAGAACGTGGAGTCAACTCCAGATCATCAACCGGACGCAGCAGCATTGGATCAACCTTAGGCGCTTGTGGCTTCTCAACCGGAGCCGGTGTACCTTCCAAGGCAGCGAACACGGAGAACTGATCCACCAGAATGCGTGCCGCATAACGAATGGACTCTTCAGGATCGATTGCACTGTTAGTCTCGATGTCCATGATCAGCTTGTCCAGATCGGTACGCTGCTCGACACGGGCGCTCTCTACAGAGTAGCTCACGCGGGAGATCGGGCTGAACGATGCGTCCAACGCGATATGGCCGACCGGACGTGTATGGCCGGGTTGCATACGCGAGATAGCGGAAACATAACCGCGACCTTGCTCGACCTTGATCTCAATTTCCAGCTTGCCGCCGGCAGTGAGATGGGCGATCACATGGTCAGGATTGATGACTTCGGTATCGGCATTAGTTTCGATATCCGCAGCTGTTACAACGCCCGCACCGGATTTCTTCAGGTGCAGAGTGGCTTCGCGAATATTGTGCAACTTAAGCACTAGACCCTTCAGGTTCAGCAGAATTTCAACGACGTCTTCTTGCACGCCGTCGATAGACGAGTACTCGTGCAAAACGCCGGCGATCTTAACTTCGGTTACCGCAAAGCCAGGCATCGACGACAACAGAATACGACGCAATGCATTGCCCAAAGTGTGGCCGTAGCCACGCTCGAATGGCTCCATCACTACCCGAGCCTGGGTAGGAGAGATGCGTTGCACGTCAATGATGCGAGGCTTCAGCAAATTGGTATATGACATATTTGTACTCCGCGTGGATTACTTAGAATACAACTCGACAACGAGATGTTCGTTGATCGTAGCTGGCAATTCAGAACGTTGTGGCAAGGCTTTGTATGTACC
>JBAZYW010000053.1:0-4047 GCA_041659125.1 Gallionellaceae bacterium
GCGAAAAGCGTTTTTGCCCGACATACTTGGTGTGCAGATAACGCTCCAAGGTTTCGGCCGCCGTCAGTCTTTCCAGAATATGCAACTGCATCCCGGCGGAATAATTGGCCTGTCCGCGCGAGCCCTCCAGACGGTTTTGCACCCAGCGTTTTTGCGCGACATCGTTGATGTACATGTATTCCGCACCGATGCTGCTGCAATAGACCTGACGCAACAACTGCATGATCTCGCGCAAGGTCATGCGTGTGGCACCGACCAGCGACCCCGTCTCGAACGTCGTATCCAGATCGGCTTGCCCCAGATCGTAGTGCGCCAGCTCCAACTCGGGCACTTCCGGTTTGGTATGGCGACTGAGCGGATCGAGGTCGGCACGGCGCACACCGCGAAAACGGTGAGCATTGATCATCTGCAACACGCGCACCTGCTTGCGCTCGAATTCCGCATTCGGGGAAATGGTCTGCATCGCCTGTTTTGGCAGTGCCTCAAACGCCCGCTGCACGGGCGAATGCGCCACATCTGGACGGGCGTTCTGGCCGGGTTTTAGCGCATCAAAATATTCGCGCCATTCGTTCGCCACACTCTTCGGGTCGACCAGATAATCTTCATACAAACCCTCGATGAACACGTCATTCATGCCGAACAACAACGACGATTCACGCATGGCCTGCATGTAATTTTTTTCGTTCACAGCTTAATTCCCGTCAGTCTGGCTTAGCGTTTTTTAATCGGCACGTAATCGCGTTTCTTCTCGCCCTGGTACAACTGGCGCGGACGTCCGATCTTATGATCGGCATCTGCGATCATTTCGTTCCACTGCGACACCCAACCGATGGTGCGCGCCAAAGCGAAAATTACGGTGAACATATTGGTCGGGATGCCGATGGCGCGCAGCACGATGCCGGAATAAAAATCCACGTTCGGGTACAACTTGCGCTCGATGAAATACGGGTCGCTCAACGCGGTTTTCTCCAACTCCATCGCCAGCTCGAAAAGTTTGTTATTTTCCAGCTTGAGTTCTTTGAGCACCTCGTAACAGGTCTGGCGCATCACCGCAGCGCGCGGGTCCATGTTCTTGTAAACACGGTGACCGAAGCCCATCAGCTTGTATTTTTTGTCTTTCACGCCCTGCACGTATTCCTTCACGTGCGACACATCGCCGATCTCTTCCAGCATCTTGAGCGCGGCCTCGTTCGCGCCGCCGTGCGCGGGCCCCCACAATGCCGCGATGCCCGAAGCAACGCAGGCGAACGGATTGGCACCGCTCGATCCGGCCAGACGCACGGTAGAAGTCGAGGCATTCTGCTCATGGTCTGCATGCAGAATAAAAATACGCTCCAGCGCACGCACCAGCACCGGGTTCGGCACATATTCCTCGGCAGGCGTGGCGAACATCATGTACATGAAATTCTCGACATAGTTGAACTTGTTCTTGGGATACACGAACGGCTCGCCGATATTGTATTTGTGCGTCATTGCGGCGATGGTCGGCACCTTGGCCAACAGGCGGTGAGCCGAAATCTCGCGGTGCTCCGGGTTACTGATATCCAGCGAGTCATGATAGAACGCCGACAATGCGCCAACCACGCCGACCATCACCGCCATCGGGTGCGCGTCGCGGCGGAAACCGCTGAAGAAGCGCGCCAATTGGTCATGCACCATGGTGTGATGCGTAATGAGTTCGCGGAACTCCGACTGTTGCGCCGGAGTCGGCAGCTCGCCGTTCAGCAGCAGATAGCAAACTTCCAGAAAGTCCGACTTCTCCGCCAACTGCTCGATGGGATAACCACGGTAGTAAAGCAGCCCCGCATCGCCGTCGATGAAAGTGATTTTGGAAGAACAGCTCGCCGTCGAAAAGAAGGCGGGGTCGTAGGTGAACAAACCCAATTTCGCCAGATTTCGCAAATCGAGCACATCCGGCCCGAGCGTTCCCGACAAGACCGGCAGCTCGATACTGCGCCCGTCATCCAGCGTCAGCGTTGCGATACGTTTACTTTCCATATTCTCTACTCCCCCTGTAGGAGCGGGACATGCCCGCGATCCATTTAAAAAATTCGCGGGCAAAGCCCGCTCCTACACCGCATTGATCAATTCCAACAGTTTATTTTGAGCCTCATGTTCGGTCAGCTCCTTACCGGTAATTCTATCCCACAGCGTGTTATCAGGCAGATCTAACAAGATGTCGAACACGACTTTCTGCGCCAGATCCAGCCCCGCATACTGCCGTTCTACAAAGCGCCCCAACACAATATCCAACTCCAACAAGCCGCGCCGACAACGCCAGCGTAACCGTGCAAGCTCCACCGAATCTGGCGCAATGCTATCCAACGTCATACGATCCTTTTCACCATCATGTCTTTAATCTTGCCGATAGCTTCCGTCGGATTCAATTCCTTGGGGCACACATCCACGCAATTCATGATGGTGTGGCAGCGGAACAAACGGTATGGGTCTTCCAGATTATCCAGGCGCTCCGCCGTCGCCTGATCGCGCGTATCGGCGATGAAACGGTAGGCCTGCAACAGCCCGGCGGGGCCAACGAACTTATCCGGATTCCACCAGAACGAGGGACAGGCCGTGGTGCAGCACCCGCACAAGATGCACTCGTACAACCCGTCCAACTCCTTGCGTTCCACGGGCGATTGCAGACGCTCGGTCTCGGGCGGCGGATCGTTGTTGATAAGATACGGCTTGATCGAATGGTATTGCTTGAAGAACTGCGACATATCCACGATCAAGTCGCGGATAACGGGCAATCCTGGCAACGGACGAATTTCGATCGGCTGTTTGAGCGAAGACAACGGCGTGACGCACGCCAAGCCGTTGCGCCCGTTGATGTTCATCGCATCCGAGCCGCACACCCCTTCGCGGCAGGATTTGCGAAACCCGATACTATCGTCCTGTTCGCGCAACATCATCAGCGCGTCCAGCAACATCGCATCGCCCGCCTCAAAGCTGAGGTCGTAGTCCTGCATGTACGGAGCCGCGTCGGCATCGGGGTTGTAGCGGTAGATTCTGAATTTCATCGCAGCGCTCCTACCTAATAGACACGGGCTTTAAGCGGAAACGATTCCACCGTCAGCGGTTTCAGGCGCACGGGCTTGTAATCGAGACGCTGTCCTTCGCTGTAGAACAGCGAGTGCTTCAACCATTTTTTGTCGTCGCGTTCGGGGAAATCGTCGCGCGCATGCGCGCCCCGGCTCTCTTCGCGCGCGGCGGCGGCGATCATGGTGGCTTGCGCCACTTCGATGAGATTATCCAACTCCAACGCTTCGACGCGCGCGGTGTTGAACACTTTGCTCTGGTCGTTGATGACGGTGTTTTTCGCACGTTCGGCGACTTCGCGGATCTTTGTTACGCCTGCAGCCAACAGATCGGGAAAGCGGAATACGCCGCAGTGCGTTTGCATCACATGGCGCATATCTGTTCCGACATCCGCCACACGTTCGCCCTGCTTCTGGTTTTCCAGCCGCGCCAAGCGCGCCAGCGGACGGTCTGCCGCATCGGAGGGCAGCGGCTTGTGATGCGGATTGAGCTTCAAATCTTCGATGATCTGGCGTCCGGCGGCGCGCCCGAACACGATCAGATCAAGCAGCGAATTGCAGCCGAGACGATTCGCCCCGTGCACTGACACGCACGCACATTCGCCCACCGCATAGAACCCCTGCACCACGTCTTCCGGCGCGGTGCGGTGCGGCGCGACGACCTGACCGTGATAATTGGTCGGAATGCCGCCCATCATGTAATGCGCGGTCGGCACCACAGGGATAGGCGCTTTGGCCGGATCGACATGGGCGAATTTGAGCGCAATGTCGCGGATGCCCGGCAGGCGGTGGCGGATCACGTCGTCGCCCAAATGATCCAGCTTGAGCAGCACGTGGTCGCCCTTGGGGCCGCAGCCGCGACCTTCTTTGATCTCGGTTGCCATCGCGCGCGACACCACATCGCGGCTGGCCAGATCTTTGGCGTTCGGCGCATAGCGCGGCATGAAACGCTCGCCGTCCTTGTTCACCAGATAACCGCCCTCGCCGCGCACGCCTTCGGTGATGA
>JBAZYW010000053.1:4057-11318 GCA_041659125.1 Gallionellaceae bacterium
ACCCCCGCGCCGTACACGCCGGTCGGATGAAACTGGAAGAACTCCATATCCTCCAGCGGAATGCCCGCACGCGCCGCCATGCCGAGGCCGTCACCGGTATTGATGTAGGCGTTGGTGCTGGCCGCAAAAATACGTCCCGCGCCGCCCGTGGCAAACAAGGTGGCACGCGCATGCAGAATCATCACTTCGGAGGTTTCGATTTCCATCGCCACCACGCCCAAGACATCGCCGTCTTCGTCGCGGATCAGATCGAGCGCCATCCACTCCACAAAGAAGTTGGTATTGGCCTGCACGTTCTGCTGATACAGCGTGTGCAGCAGCGCATGCCCGGTGCGGTCGGCAGCGGCACAGGCCCTGTCCACGGGCGTTTTGCCATAGTCCTGCATGTGTCCGCCGAACGGGCGCTGATATATTTTTCCGTTATCCGTACGGTCAAACGGCATACCGAAATGTTCCAGTTCGTACACCACTTCCGGCGCGGCGCGGCACATGTACTCGATGGCATCCTGATCGCCCAGATAATCCGAACCTTTCACCGTGTCGTACATGTGCCAGTGCCAGTTGTCTTCCTTGACGTTGCCCAAGGAAGCGGCGATACCGCCCTGCGCGGCGACCGTGTGCGAGCGCGTCGGAAACACTTTGGACAACACCGCCACCTTCAGCCCCGCCTGGGAAAGCTGCAAAGCGGCGCGCATTCCCGCACCACCCGCACCGACCACGACCACATCAAATGTTCTTTTAGTTATTGCCATCATTTATCTCCATGTAGGAGCGGACCTTGCCCGCGATTGTTTTTCATTCGCGGGCAAGGCCCGCTCCTACATCACATTCCCCAAAGTATCTGTACCGACCAGATCGCGTAAAGCAGCAAAGCCAGAATAACCGCCACATGCACCAGCAAACGCACACTGGCGGGTTTCACATAATCCATCACGATGTCGCGCACCCCGATCCACGCGTGATAGAACACACTGAGCAGGAACAGCAGCGCGAAAGTGCGCATCACATTATTTGAAAATAAGCGCGTCCACACGTCGTAATCGACCCCGGGTTGCAGTAGCAGATACGCCGCGACAAACAAGGTGAACAGCACCATCACCACGGCGGTGACGCGTTGCGCCAACCAATCGCGCAAACCGTAATGCGCCCCTGTTACGACCCGATTCACCATAGCTTTGCTCCGATCAAAACAGTCAGCAGCAGACTTATACCCAGCACCCACTTGCTGCTGGAGCGTGCCTTTGCCAAACTGGAAGTCAGGTGCAGATCAATAGCCAGATAGCGGATGCCCGCGCAGAAGTGATGCAAGAATGCCCACAACAAACCGAGCCACACCAACTTGCTGAATGGCTGCTGCAATATCTCCATGAGCCGGGTGTAGGTCTCGATCGAACGCAAACTGGCCTGAAACGCCCACAACAACAACGGCAGCGCAAGAAACAGCAACGCACCACTCACGCGGTGCAGAATGGAAACGTAACCAGCCAAGGGAAGTTTAATGAGGTGCAGCGCGAGGTGCTTTGGGCGTTTTTTGTGCATTGTGACTGGCTCGCAAAATGATGCGCAATCTTACACCCGAAGTATGCCTTTTGTACGACTCCGACTATGGAAATGTCAGCCAACATCAAACGCGGAAAGTCGGGCGCAACAATCCCATTGCACTAGTACGGGCGCTTATGTAACATCCATCCGTTGAGCTCGCCCGTTCCAGCCTTTACTCATGCCGAAATGAACGCCCGCGCATCAGCCAAAACGACGGGGGCTCATTGAACCTACACAACTTCCTGACCAGCGGCATTAGCTTCGACGAAGCCGAAGAGAATCTCGCATTTCGCTTCCATTTCCTGAATTCTCTGTTGCTGGTTGCCATTGTTGCCACATTGGTGTTCGTACTGCTCGATCAATTCGGGATTAATTCGCTGGGCAATACTCATCGGTTTGCCAGCGAACTATACGGACTCGTTTCGGTTTTTGTGATCTGGTACTTGCGCAGAGGCAAACAGACTTACATGATTTGCGCATGGATCATGACCCTCGCTTCTTACCTGGTTTTCAGCTCTGCGTTGCTTCATGTACTGGACGATGAATTACGCATAGTCTGGTATTACATTTTTGTGGTTGTCACTTACGTATCAATGGGCAACAAATTCGGCTTGGCTGCAACATTCGCTTCGATTTTAACCGTCAGCGCCGCCAAATTCGGCTGGGGAATCGTTATTTCCGACAATGCCTATTTCACCTTTATCCTGAGCCTGTCAGTAACCAGCGGCATCACCCACACCTATACCAATCTGGCGAATTCATATTTTGAACGCCTTGCCTTTAACCTTAAACAGTTGCACGACTTGGCCAGCAAAGATCCGCTGACGGGAATATGGAATGCCCGCGCTTTCTACGACATGAGCAACAAGCTGATCCAGCTCGAACAACGCACCTCTACGCCTTATTGCACTTTGTTTATCGACCTTGATCATTTCAAATCGATCAACGACCAGTACGGGCACGACGCCGGGGATGCCGTATTGCGCGCCATATCGGACTGCATCGCCCGCAATAGCCGCGAGAGCGACATCGTCGGCAGAATCGGGGGTGAAGAATTTACGGTATTCCTGCCCAACACCGATACGCACGGCGCATGGCAACTGGCGGAAAAATTGCGCCATAGCGCAGAATCCCTGGTACATACTTTTCCCAACAGCGAGCAACGCGCCGTCACGCTAAGCATCGGCGTGGCACAAGGCGAAATCACAGACCGGTCCATAGCGGACATTCAAAAACGCGCGGACATCGCCATGTACGAGGCAAAAAAGCAGGGACGCAACCGGGTCGCTTTGGTATCCGCCGTTGCAGCTTGAGTATGCTGGCAGCAAAACCAAACGCTTGATAAATCACCCTCCCGTGTTCGACTCATTCAGACAAAAATTCCGCAACTGGGCCTTCCGCCGCACGGTCGAGAGCGGCACAGTGGTACTCAACCAGCGCCGCATCTACATCATTCCCACGCGTCAAGGCTTGGGGTTCGCGCTGGTGCTGGTGCTGATGCTGCTGGGCGACATCAACTACAACCTGAGTCTGGGCTACACGCTCACCTTCCTGCTCGCCACTGCGGGCGGGATGAGCATGCTGTACGCCTTCCGCAACATGGCGCAGCTGGAGATCAAAGCCGGGCATGTCGAACCGGTATTCGCCGGGGAGCAAGCACGCTTCGTCTTTCACTTCAACAATCCCGGTGCGTTGGAACGCTATCAGCTGCATCTGCACGACGATGCCGGACATCGCACGGTATTCGACCTACCCGCGCAACGCTCCACATCGATAGCACTCGCCCTCCCCGCCACGCAACGCGGCTGGCTAGACAGTGGACGCCTGACCCTGCACACCGAATTTCCGCTCGGGCTTTTCCATGCGTGGACATACATCCACTTCGACGTGCGCTGCCTGGTCTACCCTAAACCTGCCGCGCCGCAGCCTTTGCCTGTCGTCTCTGCTGAAAACGGCAATGGCAAAGCAATGGCAAAAGGCGACGATGACTTTGCCGGCCTGCGCAACTATGTGTCGGGCGACGCCTTGCCGCGCATCGCGTGGAAAGCCTTGGCGCGTGAACAAGGCTTGCAGGTCAAACAATTTTCCGCACAACAGGGACATGAGTTGGTGTTGGACTGGTCACAATTGCCGAACATCGCGACCGAGCGCAAATTGGAATTGCTGACGCGCTGGGTGCTGGATGCCGATGCGCAGAGTTTGCATTACGGCTTGCATCTGCCGGGCGTCAAATTTCCTCCCGCACAGGGGCTGGCGCATAGAGCGGAGTGCTTGCGGATGCTGGCGCTGTTCGGCACGGAGCAAGCATCGTGAAACTCCCCGCCCCGCTCATCTACGGCTTGATCGCCAGCATCCTGCTGGTCAGCGCGCCGCACACCGACCATCTGCCGCTGTGGGTCAGCGCGGTCGGTCTGATCCTGCTGGGCTGGCGCGCTTACCTCACCGCCAGCGCCAACGCACTCCCCTCGCGCGGGCTGTTGATGCTGATTACCCTCGCCTGCGTGGGCGGCATTGCCATCAGCTTCCATGCTTTACTCGGACGCGAAGTCGGCGTCACGCTGCTGATCCTGCTCGCCGCGCTCAAGCTGCTGGAACTGCGCGCGGTGCGCGATGCCACGGTGCTGATCTATCTTGCCTGCTTCATCATCATCACCAATTTCTTTTACTCGCAAAGCATCCCCACCGCACTGTTCATGCTGTTCACCCTGTTGGCGATCATGACCACATGGGTGCAGATGCAGACCGGCAGCCTCGGCTTAAAACCGAGGCTGCGCATCGCGGGAGTCATCCTGCTGCAAGCCATTCCGCTGTCGCTGCTGATCTTCGTACTGTTCCCGCGCGTGCAAGGCCCGCTGTGGGGCTTGCCGCAGGATGCCTACGCCAGCAGCGGCCTGTCCGACACCATGTCGCCGGGCAGCATGAGCAAGCTGTCGCTGTCCGATGCCGTGGCTTTTCGCGTCACGTATAAGGACAAGGTTCCGCCGCGCGAGCAGATGTATTGGCGCGGCCCGGTGCTATGGGATTTCGACGGGCGCACCTGGACGCGCGGGCGCGGCACCACCCTGCAAGCACCGCAGTTGGCAGATGCGGGCATGCCGGTGGATTACGCCGTCACGCTGGAACCGCACAACAAACCCTGGCTGTTCGCACTGGACATAGCCGACACAGTTTCCATCCCGCATGTATTCACTTCCGATTTTCAGCTGCTGAACAAAGAGCCGGTGAATGCGCGCCTGCGCTACAGCGCCACCTCGCAGTTGAGCTATCGCGCCAGCCCCGATGAAGCACCGCAGCAGTTGCAGCGCGCGCTCGTCTTGCCGAGGGGATACAACCCGCGCGCCAGAAAACTGGCCACGGAATGGCGTGCGCAAAACAACAGCGATGAGGCTGTGATAAGAACCGCCCTCGCCCACTTCAACCGCAACGGTTTCGAATACACGCTCGAACCGCCGCCGCTCGGCATGCACAGCGTGGATGATTTCCTGTTCGAGACGCGCAAAGGCTTCTGCGAATACTACGCTTCCAGTTTTGTCTTTCTGATGCGCGCGGCGGGCATTCCGGCGCGGGTGGTCACCGGCTATCAGGGCGGGGAATACAACGACCTCGGCGGCTACTACATCCTGCGCCAGTCCGATGCCCACGCATGGGCCGAGGCGTGGCTGCCGCAGCGCGGCTGGGTGCGTTACGACCCGACTGCCGCCATCGCGCCGGGCCGTATCCAAAACAACCTCAGTGCTGCCTTATCCAACAATACGGCACTGCCGTTCTTCGCACGCACGCAATCGCCGTTGTTGCTCAAACTGCGCTTCAATCTGGACAGCATGACCAACCAATGGAACCAATGGGTACTGGGCTACAACAGCGAGCGCCAATTCGCCTTCCTGACTCGCCTCGGCATGGAGGACATCACCTGGCAGAAGCTGGCGATGAACATGCTGGCGGGCGTGGCAACGCTGGTGGGGATATTTGCCCTGCTCATGCTGCGCCGCTTACGCTTGCGCGACACCGATACGGTGCAGACGCTATATCTCAAATTCTGTAAAAAGCTGGCGAAAGCCGGCATCGCGCGTGCGCCGCACGAGGGCGCACAGGACTTCGCTGATCGCGCGGCTCAACAGCAACCACAACATGCGGTGGCCATCGCCGACATCACAGCGCAGTACATCGCCCTGCGCTACCGGAACCAACGTGAAGCAGGCGCACTGCATGCCTTTAAACATGCAGTGCGCAGCTTCAAGCTATAATCCGCACCAGTTCAACCGACCACAACATCATGCAAATCACCCGCCGCCTTGAATTCGATGCCGGACACCGCATCCCCAACCACAATAGCCAGTGCAAACATCTGCACGGCCATCGCTATGCCATCGAGATCACTTTATCCGGCAAAGTCATCACGACAGAAGGAGTCTCCGAACAAGGGATGGTGATGGATTTTTCGGATGTGAAACGCATCGCCAAAGAGCGCGTGGTGGACGCATGGGATCATGCTTTTCTGGTGTATCGCGGCGACAAGACGGTGCTGAATTTCCTGAACACGATGCCGGATCACAAGACTGTCGTAATGGATGTGGTACCGACAGCGGAGAATCTGGCAAAGGTCGCCTTTGATCTGTTGGATAGCGCCTACCGCGATACTTTCGGCAACGACCTGCAGCTGGAAAGAGTGCGGCTGTTTGAAACGCCGAACAACTGGGCTGACCACAGCCGCCCCAGTGCTTTAATCAACCACGGGTGATCAACACGCTCTTATCCGTGGCTCAACTATTTTTACTCCAGCACCCCGTACACACCCGCACCCACCTGATCTCTCCCGCCCTTCTTCGCTTGATACAATGCGTGGTCGGCGGATTTGAGCAACACTTCCAGCGAAACTTTTTCATCGGGCACGACGGATGCCACGCCGCAACTGACGGTGACATGGCGCGACTCGGTGGCGTAATGCGGGATGTTCAATTCGGACACCTGCTGGCGCATGCGATTGGCGATCCACTTCGCCCCGTCGGTATCGGTCTCGCCCAGCACCAGCACGAACTCTTCCCCGCCGTAGCGCGCCGCTAGGTCGGTAGCGCGTGGCGCGGCACGCCCCACCTGCTCGGCCACTTTCTTCAGGCATTCGTCGCCCGTCTGATGACCGTATTTATCGTTGAACAATTTGAAGTGATCGACATCGATCATCACCAGCGCAAACGGTTTTTTCATGCGCTCGCAGCGCCGCCATTCGCGCAGCGCCAACTCGTCGTACATGCGGCGATTCGCAATGCCCGTCAGTCCGTCCGTCGCGGAAAGCTTTTGCAGCAGAGCGTTCGCCTCGTTTAATTTCTGCGTTACCTTAACCAGCGAACGCTGCATCTCCACCAGTCGGTGCATCGCGCGCACCTTGGCTTTCAGCACCACCTCGCTGATCGGCTTCATTAGATAATCGTCGCCGCCCACTTCGATGCCGCGCGCCAGATCTTCGTC
Organism: Gallionellaceae bacterium; assembly: GCA_041659125.1. Taxonomy (GTDB): domain Bacteria; phylum Pseudomonadota; class Gammaproteobacteria; order Burkholderiales; family Gallionellaceae; genus PALSA-1006. The sequence goes on from JBAZYW010000053.1 coordinate 11,063, forward strand.
CTTGGCCATGCTGGTCAGGAAAATGATCGCAGTCCAATCCTCGGGTTTTTCGATTGCGCGTATCTTCAGCGCCACATCAAAACCGTCGATATCGGGCAGCTGCGCATCCAGCAGAATGATGTCCGGCTGTTCGCGAAAATAAATCTCGATCGCCGCCGAACCCGTCTCCGCCGTCAACGGCACAATGCCCATGCGCTCCAGATAATTGCACAACACCTTCATGGTGACTTTGCTGTCTTCCACGACCAGCACTTTT
>JBAZYW010000054.1:0-11316 GCA_041659125.1 Gallionellaceae bacterium
CCGGCGGCACAGTGGTCGCAGCCACCTCGGAAGCGGGCCGCGTGGTAACCAACGGCATGAGCCAGTATTCGCGCAACGAGCGCAACGCCAACAGCGGCATCGTGGTCGGCATCACGCCGGAAGATTTTCCCGGTGGCCCGCTGGCGGGCATCGAGTTTCAACGTCAGTGGGAAAGCCGCGCCTACGAATTGGGCGGCAGCAACTACAACGCGCCGGGGCAGCTGGTCGGCGACTTCATCGCGCAACGTCCATCTACCAAGCTGGGCAAAGTGCTGCCCTCCTACACCCCCGGTGTCACGCTGGGCGACCTCTCCACCGCCTTACCTGCTTATGTGATCGACGCCGTGCGCGAAGCCCTGCCCGCGTTTGAGAAAACCATCAAAGGTTTCTCCATGCACGATGCCGTGCTCACCGGCGTGGAGACACGCACCTCTTCCCCCGTACGCATCAAACGCGACGAGAGCTACCAAAGCCTGAACACCAAGGGCTTGTATCCGGCGGGAGAAGGCGCAGGTTACGCGGGAGGCATTATGTCTGCGGCGATTGACGGCATCGAAGTGGCGGAGGCTTTGGCACTGAATATGTTGCAACAGACCAAAAAATGCGCATTTTAATTATTGAATTGTCCAAAATGAGGCACAAACCAGCCACAACACCCTGCCGTTATTTAGCCCCAAACCAGACCTTCGCAATCTTGCTTCCAATAGCCAATTTCAATTTGCAGAAATCCAGTTACGGTGCAGGATTGAAATACCTCATGTGTATCGCCTCTATCTGCTTGAGCACCCCGGCATCCAACTCGATGCACTGCAAATTTTCCTGAAGCTGTTGCAGCGTCGTCGCGCCGACGATGGTGCTGGTCACGAAGGAACGGCTGCGCACGAACGCCAGCGCCACCGCTGCCGGAGACAAGCCGTGTGTTTGCGCGAGCAGGGCATATTCGGCCACTGCCGCGGCCACATTGGGCTTGTGGTAACGCTGACCGAAGGCCGGGAACAGCGTCATTCTTCCCAACGCTTGCGGGTCTTTTGAATATTTGCCGGACAACAAGCCGAAAGCCAATGGGCTGTAAGCGAGCAGACTGACCTGCTCGCGATGGCACATCTCGTGTAGGCCGATTTCGAAAGCGCGATTGATAAGGTTGTACGGATTCTGGATGGAGACGATGCGCTGCAATCCGAGGCGTTCCGCCACTTTCAAAAACTCGGCCACGCCCCATGCGGTCTCGTTGCTGATGCCGATGTGGCGCACTTTGCCGCTGCGCACCAGTTCCGTGAGCACAGTGAGTTGCTCTTCGATGGAAACGGTGTTTTTTTCCAATTTTGGATCGTAGTCGATCTTGCCGAACATCGGCACGTTGCGATCCGGCCAATGCAACTGAAACAGATCGACGTAATCGGTTTGCAACCGCTTCAGGCTGGTGTCGATGGCAACCATGATGTTGGCGCGATCCAATGCGACTGGCCCACCGCGTATCCAGCCGAAACCGCGCGAAGGCCCCGCCACTTTGGTGGCCACGATAATCTGGTCGCGCGGCTGAGTTTTGAGCCAGTGACCGACGTATTCTTCGGTGCGGCCCTGTGTCTCCGCCTTGCCGGGCACGGGGTACATCTCTGCGGTGTCGATGAAATTGACGCCTTGCGCCACGGCATAGTCGAGCTGCGCGCACGCCTCCGCCAGCGTGTTCTGTTCGCCGAAGGTCATCGTTCCGAGCGCAAACTCGGAGACCTTCAAATCGCTTTTTCCAAGGCGGTTGTATTTCATGTCGAGGACTTGATCAGTGCCGCGTCTCGCTGCCGTCATTTAACACCGCGTCGGCGAACACCGCCTCAGCGTCGATGACATCAAACACATAACGCTGATTGCAAAATTCGCAAAATACTTCGATGTCGTCGCGCTCGGTGAATATAGCGTCCACCTCTTCGCGTCCCAGCATCTTCAACATGCGCGCCACATTGTCGCGCGAGCAGGAGCAGTTGAATGTCACGCCCTGCGCATCGAACAGGCGGATATCTTCCTCGTGATACAGGCGATGGATCAGCTCCGCCGCAGGCAAGGACAACAACTCTTCGCTTTTCAGTGTCGCGGCCAGTTGGTTGGCTCGCTCCCACGCATCGTCATCCTGACCTTTTTGCTCGGGCAGCTTTTGCAGCAGCATCCCTGCCGCATGCTGCCCGTCCGCTGCCAGCCACAAACGCGTATCCAGTTGTTCGGAGCGCGTCATGTAGTTTTGCAAAATATCGGCGACGCTCTCGCCTTCCAGTGCGACGATCCCCTGATAAGCCTGGTTGCCATCCTTGGGATCGAGCGTAATAACGAAGCGCCCATCCCCCACCAAGTCCTTCAATGTGCCGTGCACCAACTCGCCCTCCCACTTCGCCGTGGCGCGCAATTCCAGATTGCCGGAGCATTCCACCACCAACAGTTTCACCGCACCTTTGCCGTGTATCTGCAACACCAGCGAGCCATGCAGCTTGAGCGTGGCGGCCAGCAGCACCGCTGCGGCGGCAAGTTCGCCCATCAGATCGCGCAACACGGCCGGATATTCATGGCGCTCGATGACGCTCTGCCAGGTTTGGTCGAGATGCACGATCTCGCCGCGTATCGGCGCGTGTTCAAACAGGAATTTTTGTAGGGTGTCGCCGAAATTTTTCATATTAGTTTAATGGTAGCACGCGATGTGGCACACGATCACTTGCGGGTGAAGTGCAACCACATAACCCGAACATCGATTTAACGTACGGGTCATCCGGGAAGACTAGCTAAATATCAATCTTCCCAATCTGGATAGTTCGGGATCTTCACCGTGTCGGCATCGAACACGCCTTTGGACGCCTGCGTGTGGCAGGCGTCGCAGTAACTCAGTGATTTCACATCCTTGTTGCCCTTGATCATCTTTTCGGGAATCTCGTGGTGCTTGCGCTTGATGTATCGCACTTCGGTGATGCGCAGAGGGGCTTCAACATTCTCGGTGGCGATGGCGATCTTGCGCGAGCGCTTGTGGTAAGACTTGTCCGCCGCGTTGGCGATGGCGTAATCGTGGATGACTTGCAGGGTGTCTTTGTCGAGTTCGGCATTGTCGCCGAAGTGATCAGCCAAAGCTTTTTCATTCAGCAGCTTTTCCCAAGACTTCGCGGGCAACAAACCCGGCTGATAGGCGAAGTGGCAGGAGCCGCATTCGTCCTTGTATTGTTTGTTGTCGACGGGAACGAGCTCTTTCTGACGGAACGGCGTGACGATTGCCGTGACCAGACTCTCTTCGGCCCATGCTGCGCCGCTCATCCATAACAGCCCCGATAGCAGAACCACTGACTTGAATTTATTTTTCATTTTTTCTCCATTACCAAGTCAATTTGATCGCGACCACCATGCCGAGAGCGCCCAATTCGGCCATGGCCGCATGGTTGACCGTCCCCGTACTCTGGCTTGCGGATTTCTCGATCGCGTATGCCATCAAAGCTGCACCGGTGGCAGCCAACAGCACGTGAAGGTTATCCGGATCGGACCAGCCGTCTTCCAGGCTAAAATCATCCCAGTGGGCATACAAACCCGTTGCCACAGTAGCAAGCGCCATCACCGCCGTCGCTTTACCCAATTGCGCATGCGTACCGTTCACGGCACGCGGCCCGTTCGGGTCCGCAGGATGGATGTGCGTCGCGAAAGTCAGCCCGGCCAGCGCGACCGTCCCTATACCAAGGTACTGGTGAACCCTGCTTCCGGACAATAATTTTGGCTCGAACTCTGCCGCAGATGTTGCCTGCGCAGTATCAGTCTTGGCTTTGGATGCATCTGCATCATTCGCAGCCAGCATAAAAGACGCTGCGTCTTGGGTATACAATCGGCTCGCTGGCAATGTAAGATCAAGCGTGCTTTCCGCCGCATACCCCGTGCCCGCCAAGGCCGCCAAACATACACCGGCGGCAAGTTGTCTCAGTCTAAAATCAACTGCCATTCTTCTCTCCTTGGTTTTCATCTGCATTTTTATGGTTCATGCCCCCCTGTTTTTTACATTTCAGTGGCCAAAACGGGCGTCATGGTAACAGAACAGGGGTGTTTGAAAACTTGACACTCCACACCTTCTAAAGTAACCAGTCAAACTTATAAAGTGCAGCAGCCATCTCCGACACGGGACCATATTTTAAGTTCCAAAACACCGCTATCAGCCAGACAATATCAAGCGCATGAACAACTCGGATTTCGCGTAAAATCGGAACCCTGTTTTTTGCGGCATTCAACGCCCCTTACCCTGCTGCCTTGGATCGCTACCCTTTGCTTACATCCGAACAAATCTCCGCCCTGTTTGCCCCCGATGGCGCGCTTTCCGCACACATCGAAAATTTTCGCGCGCGTCCGCAACAGGTGGAACTGGCGCAGGCCATCGCCGAAGCGATCAACGCCAATGGTCAACTGATCGCCGAGGCGGGCACAGGCACGGGCAAAACCTTCGCTTATCTTGCTCCCGCCCTGCTGGCAGGCGGCAAGGTGGTTATTTCGACCGGAACGAAGAACCTGCAAGACCAGCTATTCCAGCGCGACCTACCCACCGTGCGCGATGCGCTGAAAGTTCCCGTCTCCATAGCCCTGCTCAAAGGCCGCTCCAATTATGTGTGCCATTACCATCTGGAGCGCGCGCAAACCGAAGGCACATTCAAAACACGCGATGACATCAAGCATTTAGGCAAAATCGCGAAATACGCCAAGGTGACTCAATCCGGCGACAAGAGCGGTCTGGCCGACGTGCCGGAGAATGCGCCGATCTGGATGCAAGTGACATCCACGCGCGAAAACTGTCTGGGACAAGACTGCCCGCAACACAAGGAATGTTTCGTATTGAAAGCGCGCAAGGAGGCGATGGAGGCCGATGTGGTCGTGGTAAACCACCACCTGTTCTTTGCCGATGTAATGCTGCGCGACGAGGGTGTGGCCGAACTGCTGCCCGCCTGCAACACGGTGATTTTCGACGAGGCGCACCAGTTGCCGGAAACCGCCAGCCTGTTTTTCGGCGAAAACATTTCCACCTCGCAACTGCTCGACCTCGCCCGCGATAGCCAACTGGAAGCACTGACCAGCGCGAAGGATTTTGCGCCACTGCCTCTGGCCTGCGATGCGCTGGAAAAAGCCGCGCGCGATCTGCGTCTGGTATTCAAAAAAAACGAGGGGCGCATGCCCGCCGATGCCACGCGGGAGTTGCCCGGTTGGACGGACGCGCTTAGCGCGCTGAACAAACAACTCGGCGCGCTGAACGACCTGCTAGAGAAGCAAGCCGAGCGCAGCGAAGGTCTGGAGAACTGTCGGCAGCGCGGGCAGGCGCTGGCACAACAACTCAAACAATGGCAGGACGGTGACATCGTGGACAAAGTGCGCTGGCTGGAAGTCTTCCACCATGCCGTGGTACTCAACACCACGCCGCTGTCCATCGCCGAGATATTCGCCAAACAGATCAGCGGCCATCCGCGTGCCTGGATATTCACTTCCGCCACACTCGCGGTGAAACAAAATTTCGGGCACTACCAGACCGAGATGGGGTTGCTCGAAGCGCGCACCGCCTGCTGGGACAGCCCGTTCAACTATCAGGAACAGGCGCTACTGTATGTGCCGCAAGACATGCCGGAACCGAACAGCCCGGGTTACACCGAGGCCGTAATGCAGGCCGCATTACCCCTGATCGAGGCCAGCAAAGGGCGCGCATTCTTGCTGTTCACCAGCTTGCGCGCCATGCAGCGCGCCTATGAGATTTTGCAGGCCGAGTTCGACCGCAAAAATCTGAAGTATCCGATCATGATTCAAGGCGAAGGTTCGCGCAACGAACTGCTGAGCCGTTTTCGCGACCACGGCAACGCGGTGCTGCTCGGCAGCCAGTCGTTCTGGGAAGGTGTGGACGTGCGCGGCGAAGCGCTGTCGCTGGTGGTGATCGACAAGCTGCCGTTCGCGCCGCCGGACGACCCGGTGCTGGCTGCGCGCATCGCGCAAATCAGCAAGCAGGGACGCAATGCGTTCATGGAATACCAGTTGCCGCGCACGGTCATCAACCTCAAGCAGGGGGCGGGACGTTTGATCCGCGACGAGACTGATCGCGGCGTGCTGATGATCTGCGACCCGCGCCTCATCGCCAAGCACTATGGTAAACGCATCTGGCAAAGCCTGCCGCCGTTCAAACGCACGCGCGACGCAAACGAAGCAATCAATTTTTTCACCGCACCGCGCGACAAGGGTATTGCCACGGAGTAATTGACGGCTAAGGGCGTTTACGTTCAACTGTCGTCTGGAATAAATTCGGTATCTCGTGAATGGGCGTTTCCAGCATCCTCTTCGATGATTTGCGTTTCCGCGTTGACGGGATCAATCTCGCCGTGCGCTCGAAGCAGTTGCGCGCGCGGCTGAAGCTGTTTCCCGGCATGCTGCTCAGCCAGGTCACGGTTGAGGCCTCTTTCGTCTGGCTGATATGGGGCGTCCCCGCCTCTCCGCACGGCTATTTACTGCTGTGGCTGGGCGTTGCCTATTCGCTGCATCTGCTGGAAATTATTTATTGGTTCAAGCATCGCAACGAGATCGGCTCCATCGCGCACTGCAACGAGTGGAGCCGCATCTTCTTCCTGTTCGCTTTGACTGTAGGCCTGATGTGGGGATTCGGGGCATTCTTCTTCATGCCGCAAGACCTGCTGATCCAGACCGTGCTGATATGCGTCATTCTGGGCCTTGCCGCCGGATCGGCCGCCACCAACGCGACGCACCTCCCCTCCCTCTACGCCTATGCGCTTAGCCTGATGCTGCCGGTGATCTTCCGCGTGCTGATGGAACGGGATGCGGCGCACTTTGCGCTGGGCACCTTGATGCTGCTGTTCCTGCTGGTAGTGCTGGCATCCGGGCATTTCCTGCACAAGCTCATCCTGCTGTCGCTGCGCCAGCGCTTTGAGAACCAGTCGCTGGCACAGCAGCTCTCCGCAAAAAACAATGAACTCGAACAGAAGGTGGAAGAACGCTCGGCGCTATTGATCAACAAATCCGAGGAGGTCGCGCATATCCGCGATGTGACCATCGTTGCCATGGGCATTCTGGCCGAGACGCGCGACAACGAGACGGGCAACCATCTCAAACGCACGCAGCACTACATTCGCATCCTCGCCGACAAGCTGCGCGACCATCCGCGCTTCCAAGAACTTCAGGCCGACGATTACATCGAGGCGCTCTACAAGCTCGCGCCCCTGCACGATATTGGCAAGGTCGGCATCCCCGACCGCATCCTGCTCAAACCGGGCAAACTGACCGAGGAAGAATACCGGATCATGAAAACGCACCCCGCACTGGGCGGCGATGTGCTGACCGCAGCCGAAAACGATTTACCCGCGCCCAGCCGCTTCCTGCACATCGGCCACGACATCGCCACCGGGCATCACGAAAAATGGGACGGCAGCGGTTACCCGGCAGGACTCAAGGGCGATGCCATCCCGGTTTCGGCGCGGCTTATGGCCGTAGCCGATGTGTATGACGCCCTCATCAGCCATCGTGTCTACAAAAAAGCATTCAGCCACGAAGAGGCCGCAGCAACCATCACGCAAGGGCACGGCACTCATTTCGATCCCGATCTGGTCGATGCATTTCTATCCATACAGCATGAATTCAAGCGGGTCGCGGAACAGTATAGCGACACGGGGGGGACTGCCTGATGAGCACCTCCCCTGCCATCAAAAAACCGAACCTGTTCTTCGAGAGTTTGTGCTTCCGTATTGACGAGGACAATCTCCCCGTGCGCGCGGAACAGTTGCGCGCGCGCATGAAACTGTTCCCGACCATCATGCTCAGCCAGTTGCTGATCGAGCCGTCCTACGTCTGGCTGCTCTGGGACTCCCCTTCGGTTTTGCGACCGCACCTGCTGCTGTGGCTGGGCAGCGCCTACCTGATCCATCTGGCGCAATTCATCCGCTGGTACTCGCACCGCAACAATCTCGACACCGTCGCGCAGTGCCAAGAATGGAGCCGCTATTCTTTTCTGTTTGCACTGGTCATGGGCATGATGTGGGGCTTTGGCACACTGATCTTCATGCCGCCCGACCTGCCGATCCAGATGGTGCTGATATGCATCATGCTCGGACTGGTCGCCGGGGCCGTCGCCACCGACTCGACGCACCCCCCCGCTTTCTACGCCTATACGCTGGGTCTGATGTTGCCGCTGACTTTTCGCATACTGGTTGAACAGGACAGCATACATTTTGCACTGAGCATTCTGCTGGCGCTGTTTCTGCTGGTGGCGCTGGTATCCGGCCACTTTCTGGGAAAACGCGTTCTGCTGTCGTTGCAGCGGCATTTTGAAAACCAGCTGCTGGCACAGCAACTCGCCACATTAAACAGCCAGCTCGAACAAAAAATAGAAGAGCGCACCGCGCAACTGCGCCACAAAACCGAGGAGGTCGCGCATATCCGCGATGTGACCATCATTGCCTTGGGCACGCTGGCGGAGACTCGCGACAACGAAACGGCCAACCATCTCAAACGCACACAACACTATATCCGCGCGCTTGCCAACCATCTGCGCGATCACCCGCGTTACCGCGATTTTCTCAGCGAGGAAAATATTGACGCGCTCTACAAGCTCGCCCCCCTGCACGACATCGGCAAGGTCGGCATCCCTGACCACATCCTGCTCAAAGCAGGAAAGCTGACAAATGAAGAGTTTGAAATCATGAAAAAACATCCCGCGCTGGGCGGCGATGTGCTGGTAGCCGCCGAAAGCAGCCTGCCCGCCCCAAGCCGTTTTCTGCACATCGCGCGCGACATCGCCACCGGTCACCATGAAAAATGGGACGGCAGCGGCTTCCCGTCCGGCCTCAGGGGCGACAGCATCCCCATGCCGGCGCGCCTCATGGCCGTGGCTGACGTGTATGACGCGCTCATCAGCCAGCGTGCGCACAAGGAGGCGTTCACCCACGAAGACGCCATGGACAAACCGGGACAAACAGAACACTGCACCCACGAAGATGCCGTGGCTGCTATCACCCGGGCGCGCGGCACGCATTTCGATCCCGATGTCATCAGCGCCTTTCTGGCGATTCAGGAAGAGTTCCGGCAAATCGCGGAACAATATCGCGACGCGCCCGGCGCAGCCTGACACGCAGCCCCTATATTTCCACTGTTTTTCCGTAGCACAAAACATACGCTCGACAAAATTGTCCGCTTACACGAAAATACTTAGCAAGCCAACAATTAGCCTGCCAACTAAATAATGAAATCGCTGAACGAACAATTTTCCGAATCGATGTTTCTGGTGAACCACGCTTGGCGCACCGAACTGGACCGGCGGCTGCGCCCCTTGGGCTTTTCGCATTCGCGCTGGCTATTGCTGCTGCATCTTTCGCGCCATGACGGCTGCACCCATCGTGAGCTGGCGCAATACATGGGCATTGAAGCCGCCACGCTGGTCAGATCGGTCGACCACATGGAACAGGAAGGGCTGCTCAAACGTTGCGGCAGCGAAACCGACCGCCGCGTCAAACATCTACACTTGTCCGATGCGGGAAAAAAAGTCGTGGAAGATATTCGCTCTTACGCCGCCGACTTGCGCAAGGAGGTGCTGGCCGGATTAAGCCAGACCGAAATCAAAACCGCACTGGATGTACTGAACAATATACGCAGCAAACTGGGAGCACTCGCATGAAACGCCTTGCCGCAAAAAAAATACCTATCGCCATCGCGCTGGCGCTCGTCGCCTTGCTCGGCGGCTTTGCCTATGTGCATTTCTCCGGCAGCACGCGCAGCACCGAGAACGCCTATATCAATGCGGACGTAGTGAGCGTGGCATCGCTGGTTGCAGGGCGTGTCACCGCCGTGCATGTCAAAGACAACCAGTACGTACACAAGGGCGATGCGCTGTTCGACATCGACCCCGAGCCGTTTGCTATCGCGCTGACCCGCGCCCAAGCCGATCTGGCGCTGGCCCAACAAAGTGCGCGTCAGGACAACGCGGAAATCAGCGTGGCGCGGGCGCAAGTCGCACAGATAGAGAGCGATCTTGCCAATGCGCGCGCCAGTCACGCCCGCAACAAAGAGTTGGTCGCACAAAATTTTCTGCCCCAGCAGGCGGCCGACGACACGCTGGCGCGCGTGCAGGCTTTGCATGCGGCGCTGGATCAGGCACGCGCGAAGCTAACCAAGGCACTCTCCGCGCCGGAAAAAACCGAAGAGCGCGGCGATGTGCTGAAGGCGCAAGCCGCCATCGCTCAGGCCAAGCTCGATCTTGAACACACGCACCTCGCAGCGACTCAGGACGGTCAGATCAGCAACATCACGCTCACTGCCGGATCGCTGGTCGGCGCAGGCGTACCACTGTTCGCGCTGATCGCGCAGGATAGCTTTCACATTGAGGCCAATTTCAAAGAAACAGAGCTGGCAGGCATCCATCCGGGAGAGGATGTGGACATCCAGATCGACATGTATTCCGGTCAGCATTTCAAAGGTACCGTGGAAAGTCTCAGCGGCGGCACAGGTACGGCGTTCTCGCTGCTGCCTCCGCAGAATGCCACCGGTAACTGGGTGAAGATCGCGCAGCGCGTGCCGGTGCGCATCAAGTTTGCGCCGACGGATGCAGAACACCCATTGCGCATCGGAGCAACGGCGACCGTGACTGTGCAACTGAAATAGCACTCCATGAGTAAAAGCCGGATACTCACCAGCATCGCCGTGATGGCTGCGACCATCATGCAGGTGCTGGACACCACCATCGTCAACGTGGCGCTGCCCAACATGGCAGGGCAACTCGACGCCACGCCGGACAACATCAGCTGGGTGCTCACTTCCTATCTGGTTGCCTCAGCAATCTTTATGCCGCTCACCGGATTTTTCACCGACCGCTTGGGGCAAAAACGCTTTCTGCTGATCTGCATCGCGGGCTTCGTCGTCGCTTCCGCCCTGTGCGGCATGGCAACCAGCCTCGCACAGATGGTGTTGTTCCGTATCCTGCAAGGGATATTCGGCGCATCGCTGGTGCCGCTGTCGCAATCGGTGATGCTGCAAACCTATCCCCCGGAACAACGCGGCAAAGCCATGGCGATCTGGGCGATGGGCGTGATGGTCGCGCCGATTTTGGGGCCGACGCTGGGCGGATGGCTCACCGAAGTAGTCAGCTGGCGCTGGACGTTTTACATTAACCTGCCCGTCGGCATCATCTCTTTCATTCTTGCGGTACGCTACGTACCCGACTCGCCGACCAAAGAACGCCGCATGGACTGGCTGGGCTTCACTTCGCTGGCCGTGGGCATCGGCGCGCTGCAACTGGTGTTGGATCGCGGCAATCAGGACGACTGGTTCAGTTCGCAAACATTGATC
>JBAZYW010000055.1:0-6213 GCA_041659125.1 Gallionellaceae bacterium
GCCAGATGAGCGCAAGCGCGTCGAACTGCAAAAGCTCGATGCGCTGCTCGGCTTCTGCGAATCCACCGCCTGCCGCCACCAGAGCCTCCTGCGCTATTTCGGCGAAGAGCATCCCGGCGATTGCGGTCAGTGCGATAACTGTCTTTCGCCCGTGGACACATGGGATGCGACGCAGGCCGCGCAGATGGCGCTGTCCTGCGTGTATCGCACCGGACAGCGCTTCGGCGTCGCACACCTCATCGATGTGCTGCTGGGCAAGGCCACGCCCAAAATCGAACAATTCAATCACCAGCAACTCAGTACTTTCGGTATCGGCAAAGAGCTGGCGCAAACGCAATGGAGCAGCGTCTATCGCCAACTTGCCGCCGCCGGGCTGCTCAACGTGGACATGGAAGCTTACGGCGGCTTGAAGCTTACCGAAGCCGCACGTCCCGTGTTGAAAGGGCAGCAGGAAGTGTGGTTGCGCCGCGATGCGGAACCCGCCAAGCGCACAAGCAGTAAAGCTGAACGCGGTTCGCGCTTGCGCGAAGCCTTCGCCGGAGCCAACGAAGATCCGCTGTGGCAGGCGCTCAAAGCCAAACGCTCAGCACTCGCGCGCGAACAAGGCGTGCCGCCTTACGTGATTTTCCACGACAGCACGTTGCTGGAAATTCTCAACCGCAAACCGCAAACGCTAAATGAGATGGGGCAGATCAGCGGCGTGGGTCAATCCAAGCTGGCGAAGTACGGCGATGCGTTTTTGCAGGTGGTGGAGGATGCGGCGAATGGGAATAATTAATATCTGTTTCGCATTGTAAATTCGGCAAAAGCCCACTTGTTTACTATGGTATGTGGGGTGGGTTTGGGCTATGATGAAACTTGCCGTCCCCTGCGATTAGACTGCTGCGCAGGCCTGATTTTTCAACACGCGATTTATTTGTATATCTGAGATGAAATCGATCTTTACAATTCGAGCACAACTCCTGGTATTGGTGACGGCGATTGCGCTGCCGTTGATCGCGTTTTTCTTCTATACGATTTACGACGACGCTCAGCAAAATATTGCGGGTGCAAAATCTACCGCGCACACGTTTGCCGTGGTTGCGTCTTCCGATGTTGACCGGGTATTGGCATCCAACCGCGATTTTCTGGTACAGATGGCAAAACGTCCGCTCATTCGCAAGATGGATGCGAAACACTGCGATCAAGTGTTATGGGACTTCCGCGAGCTGTTCCCGAAATCTGCAAACATGACCGTGATCGACATGCAGGGAACCGCAATTTGCTCAGCCGTTCCCCAGCCCGGCGGCAAGCCGGTGTCGGTGGCCAAAGCGCCCTGGTTCAGGAAGTCGCTTGCCGAAGACGGATTCGTGGTGAGCGATCCGTTCTTCGGCCCGATCACCGGCAGATGGGTGACGGTGCTGACCTATCCGATCCACGATGAGCAAGGTAAGAAGATCGGCTTTCTCGGCCTGCCGCTCGATCTCGCACTGTATGAACCCAACCTTTCCAATGCGCCGTTGACCGAGGGGACAACTGTCGGAGTCATTACGGCGGACGGAACTTTTGTTTGGCGTAACCTCGATACTGAAAAATGGGTTGGAAAAAACCTGCGCGACAATAAAAATGTCCAAAAAATATTGGCACTAAAGAATGGAGAAATGGAAGGCGTGGGCATTGATGCAGTCCCGAGGTTTTATGCCATTACCCCGCTAAAAGGTGCGGCTTGGTATGTGTATGTAGGCATACCGACCAGCGTCGTTTATTCCCAGCTGCGCGATACACTACTTAAAAATGCGCTATTGGGTTCGATCAGTCTGGCGCTGATTCTGGGCGTTGCCGGGTTTATTGCGCGCCGCATATCGCGCCCGATAGGTGCGCTGGCTTTGGCTTCGCGCGCGATCAGAAAAGGCAAGCAAGACACGCGAGCAGAAATGGTTGGCCCGCCCGAAATCAGAGAGGTGGCGCGCGAGTTCAACGAGATGCTCAACGTGCGCTTGCAAGCGGAAGCTGCGTTGCGGGAAAGCGAAGCCAATCTTTCGGAAGCCTTGAAAATTGCCCGTCTGGGTTATTGGGAATACGAGGTGGCCCGCGACGAGTTTATATTCACCGACCAAAGCTATTCGCTGCACCACACTACTGCCGAACAGATGGGGGGCTACCGCATGCGCTCGGCCGATTTTGTCCGGCAGTTGATTTACCCTGCCGACGCGCAACTGGTAAGCGAGCATCTCCTGCAGTCGCAAAGTACGAACACTCCGAATTTATTGCAACAAATTGAATCGAGGATCGTGTGCGCCGATGGCGAAATTCGCTGGGTGTTGGTGAGTTACAGGGTTGAAAAAAATGAGCAGGGTGCTGCCATCAGACTGATTGGTGCCGTTCAAGACATTTCCGAACGCAAACAAGCCGAACAAACCCAGATGCGTCTGAACCGCGCGCTCAAATTATTGAGCGATTGCAACATGGCACTGGTGCATGCGGAGGAGGAATCCAAATTACTGTCCGACATTTGCCGGTTGGTGGTCGAGCAGGGCGGCTATCGCATGGCATGGGTGGGTTTTGCCGAGCACGATGCGGCGAAATCCGTGCGCCCGGTTGCGCAATACGGTGATGACCGCAATTATCTGCCCGGTGTGGGGGTGACATGGGCAGACACGGAGCACGGACGGGGGCCGACGGGCACCGCGATCAGAACCGGGCTGGCCGACATCAATCAGGATTATCAGACTAATCCGCGCATGGCTCCTTGGCGCGATGTTGCGCTGGCAAGTGGTTACCACGCCAGCATCGCGCTGCCGCTGAAGAGTAAAAGTCATGTGTTGGGTGCGCTTACCATTTATGCGGCAGAGCCGGATGCCTTCAGCCCGGAAGAGGTAATGCTACTGGAAGAGATGGCCAACGATCTGGCTTACGGTATCGGCACGCTGCGCACCCGCGTTGAGCATGCGGCGGCGGAAAAACAACTGGAGTATTTGGCGCATCACGACCTGTTGACCGGTTTGCCCAATCGCTTGCTGTTGCGCGACCGCTTCGATCAGGCTATTGCGCAGGCGGATCGCGAGCAGTCCGGCGTGGCCGTGTTTTTTCTCGATCTGGATAACTTCAAACAGGTCAATGATAGCCTCGGTCACAACTACGGCGACCGGCTGCTGGTGCAGGTGGTTGAACGTTTGCGCGGTTGTCTGCGCGATAGCGATACCATTAGCCGTCAAGGCGGCGACGAGTTCATCGTGTTGCTACCGCATTTGTGCGACATAGGGATGATCGGAGGTGTTGCCCACAACATCATTGAAGCGTTTGCCGAACCTTTTGAGATCGAGAGCTTTTCAATCAACACCACCTTCAGTGTTGGCGTCAGCTTATACCCGGACGATGGCAGAGAGTTCGATGCGCTGCTCAGGAATGCAGACACCGCGCTGTATCAGGCCAAGGATAGCGGTCGTGATACCTATCGTTTCTTCTCCGAGAAGATGAACATGGATGCGCAGGAGCAGTTGCACCTGCAAGGACAGCTGCGCAATGCGGTTAAAAATCAGGAATTTCTGCTGCACTACCAGCCGCAAATCGACATCGCTAGCGGCCGCATCATCGGCGCAGAAGCGCTGGTGCGCTGGCAACATCCCGAGCTGGGACTTATCCCTCCGGGCAAGTTCATTCCGCTGGCGGAACGCACCGGTCTGGTGATTCCCATGGGCGAATGGGTGCTCAATGAAGCGTGCCGGCAAGCGCAGATATGGCGGGAACGCGGTCAGGCGCTGGTGATGGCGGTCAACCTTTCCGCGCTGCAATTAAAGCGCGGCAATCTGCTTGAAACTGTGGCCATCGCGCTCAAACAATCCGGGCTGCCCGCAGAGTTTCTTGAACTTGAGCTCACGGAATCCATCCTGTTGCAGGATGTCGATGTCGCAATCAAGACTCTGCGCAGCTTGAAAGAAATGGGCGTGAAGCTATCTATCGATGACTTCGGCACCGGATATTCGAGCCTTTCGTACCTGAAACGGCTGGCCGTGAACAAACTCAAAATCGACCAATCCTTCGTGCGCGACTTGGCGGAAGATGCCGATTCTGCGGCGATTGTGCGGGCGATTATTCAGTTGGGACACACGCTGCAATTGACAGTCATCGCCGAGGGTGTGGAAACCGATGCCCAGCTCGCCTTCCTGCGCAACTACGGCTGCGATGAAGCACAGGGATATTTCTTCAGTCGCCCGATCCCCTCCGGCGAATTCGTCAAGCTGCTGGATAAGTAGGAGCGCCAATATGAAATTCAGATTCGGTGTGGCATTGCTCGTGAGCGTCTTTTCCTGTTCCGTTCATGCGAGCAATTGGTTGCAGTTGCAGGGCAATGAAGCGCCTAACGCACCCGCGTTCAGGGTGTTCGGCTTCGTTCAGCCTTCCTATACTTACATTGATGCCAAGCCCGTGAGCGGCCTGCAGGGGGCTTCAGCCATCTTCAACGGGCAGTATTCGACACTCAACCTCAATTGGCCCGAGTTGCAACATCCTCACCAGTTTCAGGTGATACGCGCCGGGTTGGGCGCGCGCGGCAAGCTGAATAACGAGATCAATTATTTTGTGGCGCTCGACGCAGGACAAAACGGCGTCAACTATTACCGCGATGCCATGCTCACCGATGCCTCGCTGACCTTCAACTATATTCCCGGTGCGCGCGTGCGCGCGGGGCTGTTCAAGTTGCCCACCAGCGAAGAAGCGTTGCTGGCAATCAATACCTCCTACCCGTATGTGTATAACTCCAATGCCGTGCTGTACATGCTGGTGGGTTTGCCCGTGGAGTCGAACGGTATCGTCTACGCCAGCGGCGCTTCCAGCGCCAAGCTGGTCAGCGGTTTTTCCGGTTTTCGCGATTGGGGCGTGCAGGTCTATGACTGGTTTAATCAGGGGCAGTGGGAATACTCCTATGCCGCGATGGTTTCCAACGGCGCGCCTATCGAGAGCATGAGCGATACCGATGCACGCAAAGATTTGACCCTGCGTTTTCAAACCTCGTACCTGCTCGGCGGGCAAGGCCCCAACCGTGAAGACATCAGCGCATTTGTGTGGCGGCAAAATGGTTCGCGAATGTTCGGCACAGATTATTTTGATCTGGTGCGTGAAGGAGTGGGACTCAAATATCTACAGGGAAAATATCACGTCTCTACAGAATATCTGCGCGGCAACGGCATGATCGTGGGCGGACAAACGCCACCCTTTTTCGGGCAGGCTTTCGCTGCCGGAGTGAACGAGAAAGCCGGAGGCTGGTATCTTGAGGGTGGCTGGCGCTTTCAGCCGCAATGGGAAGCGGATCTGCGTTACGACTATCTCGATTTCATGATGCAGACCCGCGCCAATGAACGCGAGTTTGCCACCACCACGCTGGGCCTCCAGTACTTCTTCAATCCGGCCACCCGCGCCATTTTCAATTACGAATGGCGCAACATGAAAGTCACCAATCCTGCCGCGATTGCCGCCGGAGCGGTGCGCAACAACGCGCTTAATATCGCTGACAATCTGGGCGACCGTATCAGCGTGCAGCTCACCTGGTCGTTTTAGCGGATTGAGCGAAAGGTTGATTTGGAGTGTGGTGACGTGTCACCGCTTGCGCCGGAACACATAAACGGCAGCGCCCAATTCCGGCGGTAACACGAGCGCGCCGAGCTTTTTATTCTCTTCAAGCTCAAAAGCGGATTGCAGTTTGTAGTCTTTCCAATTGCCGAAAGCGAACTGGTGCTGGCTGCCGATGACGATATACAGTTGCACGCTCGGCGTATTGAACACAACGCGTTCAAAATCGTTCTGCGCCGGTGGCCACGAACAGATCACTACCTCGGGCGTGTAGGCAGCCAGCGCCTCGCGCGCATCCAGCTTGATTACCCATTCCGGATATTTTACCGCCTGACTCCAGCCGTGATTGTCCGTCGCGGTGAGTTGTACGCCTTCCTCTTTCAAGAAGCGCGTCAGGGTGCCGTCCCCCGCGCCGATCTCCAGACAGTTTCTAGTGCCGATCATTTCAGCCAACGCTTTGATCAGTGCACGCGAATAGAAACAATAAATGCCTCGGGGCTGCACCAGCGACATCAGGCGTTTTTTCTGCCATACCAGCGGCCAGAACAAGCGGAACCAGAACAGCGAAACCGGTTTGCGCTCCAGCCCTCGGGCAAACAGCAGCTTCTGCGCAATGAATCCGTTGAACAGATTGAAGCGCAACTTGCCTTTGCTGGCGCCGACATCGGC
>JBAZYW010000055.1:6223-9284 GCA_041659125.1 Gallionellaceae bacterium
GGAGAGACATAGTTTTTTGACCGACTCGTGCGCCATGCGGCTGCGCACAAATTGTGCAAGAGCGGCATTTTTGTCGGGTTGCTGTTTGCCGAAAGCGGGCTTTGCCGATGGCGCGGAAACGCGTTCCAGATAAGCCTTCAATTCCGCAGCCACGCCGCGCTCGACAATGGCGGCGATCTCCTGCTGTACTTCAGCCCATTCCTCGGGATAGCGGGCGCAAAGCTCATCCAAAGACGGATTTGTTTTGAGCCAGCCCAGCGTTTTTTCGTAAGAGTTTTGCTTCATCAATGTCTTCGGTGTTTTTATTCGCGTTAGGCAACAACATGGTTTCGTAGGCTGGTGGTGAGGTACGAACCCCAGCGTATTCTGGGGTAGCCAATGCTGGGGTTCGTACCTCACCACCAGCCTACGGTATAGCGCGTTTCATTTTGGTGGTCGGCTCAATCGTGATGAGCAGAAAGCAGCCGTTCGCATGCCACATTAGCCCCGAATATTACGTCATTTCCCCTGCATCCCACCATTCGAGATTGATGCATCCCCCCACTTAAGGCAAGATGCGCCCTCGGGAATTTTTCCCCAGGCAATTTAATATTCAACCAACACAAGAGAACAGACATGGGCGCACAGTGGAAAGCCAGACACAAAGAAATCGCGGCGAACGCAAAGGGTAAAATTTTCGGCAAGCTATCCAAGGAAATCATGGTGGCCGCCAAAGGCGGTGCCGATCCCGACACTAACTCGCGTCTGCGTCTGGTGGTAGAGCAAGCCAAAAAAGCCTCCATGCCCAAAGATACGCTGGATCGCGCCATCAAAAAAGGCGCGGGTCTGCTCGACGGCGGCGCGCAACTGGAGCGCCTCGTCTACGAAGGCTTCGCCCCGCACCGCGTACCCGTCATCGTCGAATGCCTCTCCGACAACGTCAACCGCACCAAGTCCAGCATGAACGTGCTGTTCCGCAAAGGCCAACTCGGTGCGGAAGGTTCCGTCTCGTGGGACTTCAGCTACGTCGGCATGATCGAAGCCACACCCAACAGCAAAGATGCCGACCCCGAAGTCGCCGCCATCGAAGCGGCGCAAGACCTCGAACCTTCCGAAGAAGGCGCAACCCTGTTCATCACCGATACCACCGACCTCGATGCCGTGTGCAAAGCCCTGCCCGCGCAAGGCTTCACTGTCGTTTCCGCCCAACTAGGCTACCGCCCGAAGAACCCCGTCACCATCGCCAACGCTGCCGATCTCGAAGAAGTGCAAGCCTTTCTCGAAGCGATTGACGAGGATGACGATGTGCAGAATGTTTATGTGGGGTTAGCGGGGTAGGAAATGAAAGAAATATCTCTGCCGATTACTCAAACTTTTTCAATGACTATCGATACTCATAATATCGATATGAGTAAAACAGTTGATCTTGGTGATGGGAGGATCGGAGTGCATGTTGGGACTATGTCATCTATAGAGGTTGCGCCAATCATGGAAGTTGCAAGAAAGAATGGTGGCCATATTCTTTATGCAGCTACATCAATTGAGCAGCAACTTGAAGGCATATTGATGCTCTATTTCATGGGGCCATTTATTAAGCACGATGATAGAAGGCAAGTGTTCGAGATGGAAATACTTCAGTCATCGTCAATGTCATATAGTGCGAAGAAGGAGTTGGTTCTTAAAATTGTTTCCGATAATAACCTCCTTGATGGGGAAGTGAAGAATCAGCTACAGACACAATTGAAAAAAATAATGGAGTGGCGTAATGCCTTTGCTCACGGGAAGATGCAATATGACAATATTGCTGGGTGTTTCATTAAGCATTACTCTGGTCGCCAACAAAAATTGGATTTAAATGATGGGTATTGGGAAAAGGTTGAACAAAATTTCAAAGAGTGTAACGCGTCGCTTAAAGAGGTTCTCGATAAGTTGGTATGTAGAGCGCAATAACCAACGGGCATTGTGCCGATGCTGAGTTTGAAAAATGCACCGCGCTAATATTCGATAATGAATTAACCCGGATATCTTTATGCTCAGCAATAAAAAAATTGTTCTGGTCGGCGGCAGTTCCGGTATCGGCTTTGCCGTCGCGCAGCAGGCGCTGAGTGCCGGTGCGGAGGTGGTGATCGCTTCGCGTTCGCTGGAAAAATTGCATGCCGCCGCCAAGCAGCTTGGCGGGCGTGTGCAGGTGGAGCAGGTGGACGCATCGGACGAGCAATCGGTGATCGACTTTTTTCAGCGTGTGGGTGCATTTGACCATTTGGCGACAACTATAAAGCCGCAGTTGCCGTCTGGGCGATTTCTGGAGAATGATTTGGCCGCTGCTACGGCGGCTTTCGATGCGAAATTCTGGGGGCAATATCGTTTGGCAAAACACGCGGTAAGCTACATCCGCGCGAACGGTTCGATCGTGCTGACGTCGGGTGTTGCATCGCAGCGCAGCTATCCCGGCTATTCGATTGTCAGTGCGATGAATGCTGCGACCGAGGCGCTGGCCAAGGCGATTGCGCTTGAGTTGGCTCCGGTGCGCGTCAATACGGTTTGTCCCGGTTTTGTGGATGCGGATCGGCCTATTCCAGGTCGCGTTGATTATGTGCGGGCGCTGGTACCCAAGTTGCCGCTTGATCGTCTGGGTGCTGCCAAAGAAATTGCCGAGGCTTATCTCTATTTGTTCGGCAACGCTTATTCCACAGGGAGCGTGATTGTGGTGGATGGTGGTGCAGTGTGTTAATTGTGGCAACATTTTTAACGGGACATCCAATGCGTACTCTTTTTTTGATGATGTTATTTGCGCTAAGCCATAGCGCGATGGCTGACTGGGTTAAAGTTCACGGCAGCGCAATTCAGGTCACTTATGCCAATCCTGCCACTATTGATTTGACGGGCAGCAACATCAAGATGGGGCTGCTTTCCGATTACAAGAAGCCGCAAAAATACGAAGGCAGACAGTTCTTGTCGGTGATGTCGCAGAATGAATATGACTGCGATGATGCGCAGTTGAGGATGTTGTCTTACTCGCTTCATGCCGGGAATATGGGAAAGGGCGAGGTTGTTTATACCGATCCAAGCAGGACTGCATGGA
>JBAZYW010000055.1:9294-11250 GCA_041659125.1 Gallionellaceae bacterium
TTACGGCGAAGAGTGCTGACGAGATAGCGTGGAAGAGTGTCTGCGATCTGTCCGGTGGCTGGGTCAAGGTCGGCGACAATGAAGCAATGACGGGCTATGCCAACCCCTTCTCCATCCGCAAGAGCGGCGATAAGGCGAAGATATGGGAGTTGTTCGATCTCAAATCAGCTAAAGAGCAAGGCGGGGAGCATAAATATCTGTCAATAAAGCTCCATGCGGAATACGACTGCAAGGAGAATCAATTTAGAACACTTTCTATTTCGTACCACCCTAAAGGTATGGGCGGAGGAGATCAGGTTTTTGCGGATACCAAGACTCAAAAGTGGGAACCCGTCGCGACAGGGTCGGACAAAATATTGTGGAAGATCGCTTGTAATACCCGGTAACGCCGCGTTGAATGGCGCAGCAATGCGTTAATCTGTTTTTTTCTTCAGCAGTGCTTGCAGGCCGGCGAAGGGGTTGTGCGTTGCCACTGCTGGGCCTCCAGCTTTCCGGTTCCGTACTTCCTCATCCAGTACACGCGAATGCTCATTGTCGTGGCAGTACAGGCAGAGCAACTCCCAGTTGCTGCCATCGGCGGGATTGTTGTCGTGATTGTGGTCTTTGTGATGGACGGTCAGTTCACGCAAACGCACTCCGGCAAATTCGCGGCCGCAGCGTCCGCATATCCAGGGAAATAATTTAAGCGCCCGTTCGCGGTAGCCTGCCTCACGCACATCGCGTTGCTGGCGTGCTTCCGCGACGACGCGGTCGAGTCGCGCATGATCGGGAGTGGTGTGTTTGGTCATGTTGGGTATCTCTATGGGATTGCGATTGCCTCAATCAACTCGCGCGCTAACTTGTCGCCGTCCGAGGTCTGGGTGTCCTGTGTGCTTTGCAGGCGATGGCTGGCGACGCCCGGGAGCACGGCTTGGATGTCTTCCGGGATGACAGCGCTGCGGCCGTCGAGCAATGCCCATGCGCGGGCGGCCGCGAGCAGCGAGAGTCCGGCGCGCGGCGACAGGCCGTGTACGAATCGCGCCGATTCGCGCGTGTGGCGCAGGATGGCTTGCACGTAGTCGAGCAGGGCGGGGGAGACGAATACTTGTCTGGACTGTTGTTGCAAGGCCATCAGCTCGGAGGTTTCCATCTGCGGGGTGAGCTTGGCGATGATGTCGTGCCGATCCACGCCGGAAAGCAGGCCGCGCTCTGCCTGAGCGTCTGGATAACCCAACTGGATGCGCATCAAAAAGCGGTCGAGCTGCGATTCGGGCAACGGGAAAGTGCCGATCTGGTTGGTCGGATTCTGTGTGGCGATGACGAAGAACGGCGCAGGTAGCGGGCGTGTTTCTCCTTCGATGGTGACCTGATGTTCTTCCATCGCCTCCAGCAATGCGCTCTGCGTCTTGGGTGTGGCGCGGTTCACTTCGTCGGCCAAAATCATTTGCGCGAAGATCGGCCCCGCATGAAATTTAAATTCGCCGCTGTCGCGCTGAAAGATCGAGACGCCGAGAATGTCGGCGGGCAACATGTCGCTGGTGAACTGGATGCGCTGGAACTGCAAGCCAAGCGTGCGTGCAAGCACATGCGCCAGCGTGGTTTTGCCCACGCCGGGCAGGTCTTCGATGAGCAAATGGCCGCGCGCCAGCAGGCAGGTGAGTGCCAGTCGGATCTGGCGCGGCTTGCCGAGGATGACCTGTTCGGTTTGGGCGATGACGTTGTGCAGTGGGTGGGGCATTCGATTTCCTTATAGCAAAACCGCCGCAACCACTTTGCGGTCTTCGGCAACGAGGATGTTGTAGGTGCGACAGGCAGCGTGGGTGTTCATGAATTCGATGGCGATGCCCGCATCGATCAGGCTGCGGTAAAGCTGCGGATGGGGGAACGTATGTTTGGCACCCGTGCCGAACAGCACCACTTCGGGAGTGAGCCCCAGAAAATACTCGAAGTGTACGGGAGCTAGCGAGGCGAAATCCG
>JBAZYW010000056.1:0-6191 GCA_041659125.1 Gallionellaceae bacterium
TTAAAAATTCCGCCAATCGGAATAATGTCAGCATGCCCCATATAGCACCTTAAGACTTTTTCCTACAAAAATACCGCTGCGATTTCCTACACAAGAATTAGCCATTCTCTGATTCTTCCTGCCCGTCTGTGTGTTCAAAATGCAGCCATCAAAACAAGAACACATTAACCAGGGAGATAAACATGAAATCACAGCAAATGCATCAGCAACGCGCCGCTCGCTCATTTCTTAATTCAGTCGAGCCGGACAATTTTATTCCTCAGCATTTGACGACAAAAGCGCTGAACGATGATTCCTGCTGGGACGAGTACGAATCTGATTATGAAGAAGCTATGCCTGCTCACGACCTTGACTATCTGGATGACATCGCATGTAACTAGTTTTGCCAACGTCCTTACCGGGATGATGTGGCAATAGCGAAAAGTGGCGGAAAAATGGTTTTATTCAAGGCATGTGCTTTGCGGAGAGTTTGTAAACTTGGCAAATCGCAACTGACTTGAGGAATACAAAATGGCTCGCGGCAATTCTTTTGTAGTAAATGATTCCGAGGTTGCTGAAAATATTGAAAAGCTTTTTCATGAATATGTTGCCTTATTCATAAAGCTCCATTATCCGGATGGCAACACTGCCGTTTCAGACGCTGAACGTCGTGAACTGACCTTGAAGTTGAAGGAGTCCGTTAACGATATAACCCTGCTCGGGTTGAAGCATAGGCGCAAAAAGCCTGATGCTGCTGTTGAAATGCTTCTCAAGCAACAAAGATCCGGCACTGCCGAACAAAGTTACTTGCCCGCGTTCAACTGATCAAACTCAATCTCAGATCGCAATCACAGCGCATTCGCTCCGGCTGCCGCGATCTGCCCATCCTGAAATGAGCGCACGCCGCTGATGCCGATCGCACCGATGACGATGTCATCGCGCAGCAACGGCACGCCGCCTTCTGCGGGAATCACGCCGGGCAGGGCGAGATGGATCAAGCGTCCGCTCATCACCGCATCTTCGGAAACTTTAGTGGGGATATGCAAAGCGGCTGCCATGTGTGCTTTGGCCGTTGCGGTTTCCACACTGCCGAAGCGTGTGTCGTGATTGCGTTGCATATACAGCAGATGTCCGCCGTCATCGACTACGGCGATAGCCACTTTCCACTCATTGGCGAGAGCTTCGGCTTCGGCGGCGGCGGCGACGCGTTTTGCATCGTCGAGTGTGAGAACGGGTTTGTTCATGTTTAATTCCAGTCGAAAATGTTACCTCGGGAATATCCCCTCCCCCTGAGAGGGGGAGGGAACGCTTATTTTGAGGTTAGGCCAGTACCGCGAACGCTTTGTCGCGTATGGATTCGACGCTGCCGACGCCGGGAACATGCGCGACTTTCGGGGCTTTCGCATCGCCGGATTTTGCCCATGCGGTGTAGTACTCCACCAGCGGCTTGGTTTGCTCGTGATAGACAGTCAGGCGTTTGATGACGGTATCTTCGGCATCGTCGGGACGCTGTACCAGATCTTCGCCGGTCACGTCGTCTTTGCCTGCAACCTTGGGCGGATTAAACACGGTGTGGTAAGTGCGTCCCGAAGCCGGATGCACGCGGCGTCCGCTCATGCGCTGGATGATCTCGCTGTCTGCCACGTCGATCTCGACCACATAATCGATGCGGATTCCTGCATCTTTCATGGCCTGAGCTTGCGGGATGGTGCGCGGGAAACCGTCGAACAGAAAACCGTTGGCGCAATCGGCATCTTTGATGCGTTCTTTCACGAGGTTGATGATGATGTCATCCGATACCAGACCGCCCGCATCCATGATCTTCTTCGCGGCCACACCGAGCGGCGAGCCTGCTTTGACGGCAGCGCGCAGCATGTCTCCGGTGGAGATTTGCGGGATGCCGAATTTTTCTTTGATGAAATTGGCTTGTGTGCCTTTGCCTGCGCCCGGCGCGCCGAGAAGAATGAGTCTCATTTTTTTGCTCCCTATGTGAGTGAAGATTCGAATAGTGCCTGTGCCGCGAGTAAGTCTGCTTGCGTATCGACCCCGCTGGGTGGGACATCATGCGTGATGGTGACGCCGATCTTGTAGCCGTGCCAGAGTGCGCGCAGTTGTTCCAGCGCTTCGGTCTGCTCGATGGCGGCAGGAGCCAGTTGGCCGAATGCGCGCAGGAAACTGACGCGGTAGGCATAGATGCCGATATGGCGCAGGACAGGCAGATCGGACGGCAGTGCGGCGCCTTGCGCAAAAGCATCGCGCGGATAAGGTATCGGGGCGCGGCTGAAGTACAGCGCGTTGCCGTCTTTATCCAGTACGGCTTTGACGATGTTGGGGTTGCGCATCGAGATTTCATCGTGGATGGGATGACAGGCAGTGGCGATGGCGCACTCGGGATGCCCGTGCAGATGCTGTGCGACAGCGCGTATCAGAGCGGGCGGAATCAACGGTTCATCGCCCTGCACATTGACTACAATGGCGTCGTCCGCCCAGCCTTGCTGCGCCACGACTTCGGCGATGCGGTCGGTGCCGCTGCTGTGGTCGGCGCGTGTCATGCAGGCTTTGAAACCGTGCGCGGCGGCGGCAGTCAAAATAGGCGCATGGTCGGTGGCGATGATAATTTGCTGCGCGCCGCTTTGTGCCGCTTGCTCCGCCACGCGCACGACCATCGGTTTGCCGCCTATCTCCAGCAGCGGTTTTCCGGGCAGACGGGTAGAGGCGAAGCGGGCGGGAATGACGACGTGGAAAGCGGGCATCAGAGTTTTTCGATTTCTTCCGGCGACAGTTTGCGCGCTTCGTCGGCCAGCATCACCGGAATGTCGTCTTTGATGGCGTAGGCCAGTTTATCTGCCTTGCAGATCAATTCCTGCTCGGCTTTGCGATAGATCAGCGGCGATTTGCACAGCGGGCAAACCAGGATTTCGAGCAGTTTGGCATCCATTATGTTTTGATCTTTTCTATGATGAGTTGGGCGAGAGCCGGGTCGATTCGCGCATCCACACGCAACACCCAGCATTGCTCGGTGGCGAATGCGGCGCATTTTACCGCATCTTTTTCCGTCATGAGTATCGCATCGGCGTCGCTGAACGCAATATCGGCAGAGGTGTAGCGGTGATGGTCGGGGAAAGCATGTGTTTGTGCGACCAGGCCCAACTGTTCAAGGTGCGCGAAGAAGCGTCCGGGATGTCCGATGCCCGCGATGGCATGGACGCGCTGTCCGGCGAATGCGGCGGCGTGGAGTGTCGTGTTCGGGTTGAGCAGGTTGTAAAACAGCGAGCCATTTAATTGCATCGCATATTCATGGCCTTGTGTCGTGCCCCCGTTGATGACCACGATGTCTACCGTGTGCAAACGCGAAACCGGCTCACGCAACGGCCCCGCCGGAAGTAACAGACCATTGCCGAAACGCCGTTTGCCGTCTACCAGCACGATCTCGACATCGCGCTGTAAACGGTAGTGTTGCAAACCGTCGTCGCTCAGGATGACATCGCATTCCGGGTGGGCTTGCAGTAATGCCTGTGCTACCGCAGGCCGGTCGCGTCCGATCCACACCGGACACAGGTCGCGCTGCACCATCAGCAGCGGTTCGTCGCCGACAGCATCGGGCGAGTCGTTCATCCCCACGGCACGGGGAGTGTTCGCTTGGTGTTGTTTGGCTTTGCTATAGCCACGGCTGATGATGGCGGGATGCCAGCCTTCATCCAGCAGTTGCTGCGCCAGCCATAGGGTGAACGGTGTCTTGCCGGTGCCGCCGACACTGATGTTGCCGACGATGATGACGGGGACGGGGAGTTTGATGCTGCGCAGCACGCCGCTCCGATAGAGCGCACGGCGTAGGGCTGCCAGCACACGGAAGAACAGGCTCACGGGCCAGAGCAACAGATGGAACGGCGTGATGCGGTACCAGTATTTTTCCAGCCCGTTCATTGTGCTGTTGAACGGGTTACTTTGCCGGGGTTTGCGTGGTGAACGTGATGCGCCCGTAGCCGGCTACGCGTGCAGCTTCCATGATATTGATCACGGATTGATGCGGGGCTTTTGCATCGGCGCTGATGATGATGGTTGGTTCGGCTTCATCGCCGGCGGCCTTGCGCAATGCCTGCGCGAAATTGTCTAGGCCGGAGAACGTGATATGTGCGTTGTTGATCGCGTACTGCTCGGACGAATCCACGGCCACGACAATCTGTTTGCTGGCTGTGCTGCTGCCTTGCTCGCCTGCGGCTTGCGGCAAATTGATCTGTAACTCGGCATATTTCGCGTAACTGGTGGTGACCATCAGAAAAATCAGGATCACCAGCAATACGTCGATCATCGGGATCAAATTGATCTCCGGTTCGTCACGGGTGCGGCCGCGTTGGAAATTCATTTGCGTTCGCCGTGTACGATTTCTACTAATTTGATGGCTTGCTGTTCCATCTCGAAGGTGAGGCTATCCACCTTGGCGCGGAAATGGCGGTAGAAGATCATGCTGGGAACGGCAACGATCAAACCGAACGCCGTGTTGTACAGCGCAACCGAAATGCCGTGCGCCAATTCTGCCGGATTGCTGCCGCCCGCGTTTTGCGCGCCGAAAATCTCGATCATGCCGACCACCGTGCCGAACAGCCCGAGCAGCGGGCTGATGGAGGCGATGGTGCCTAGCGTGGTGAGAAAGCGCTCCATCTCGTGGCTGGTAGCGCGTCCGGCTTCTTCGATAGACTCTTTCATGATCTCGGGAGGGCTCTTGATGTTTTTCAGTCCCGCAGCGAACACGCGCCCGAGCGGCGAGCCTTCGCTTAATTTCGTGAGCATCGGGGGGCTGACACCGCGTTGTTTCAGTTCCTTGACGGTTTCGTCCAGCAAACCGGAAGGGGTGATGCTGTTGGAGCGCAAGAACATCAGACGTTCCGCGATCAGCGCTACAGCGACGATGGATGCGGCGATCAAAAACCAAATGGGCCAACCGGCAGCTTCGACAATAGTGAACACGCAACTTCTCCAGATATGCTTAAATTCGCGAAGCGCGAACTGTATCTTGTCGCCTCTGATTGAGCAAGATTCATCCTGCACGTGACACATCATTTTGGCTAACTCTGCATGGCATAAGCGATTTTTGATTTATGCACAAAAACTGTGGATAACTTTGTGGATGATTGTGCTGGAACTAGGTCTAGACCCTAGGCCGATAACGGTTTTTACGCAGCCGCCTAATTTTTGCACTTGAGTTAAATATATATAAAACAACGACTTACTGTAAGTTGCGGTTGGTGCGCAAGGGAGCATCCTCGCCAAATGCCGTCAATGCTGGGGTTGTGCATTATTTTGGATTGTCAATATGCCATTTGGACTAATTTTGAACGAAAAGAATCGTGTTTTTAGCGTGCGCGAATTAAATCTTGCGGCTAAGCAATTGTTGGAAAACGGATTGCCTTTGTTGTGGGTGCGCGGCGAAATTTCCAATTTTGTGGGCGCAGCTTCGGGGCACTGGTATTTTTCTTTAAAGGACGAAGCGGCGCAGGTGCGTTGCGTGATGTTCCGCCACAAAAGCCAGTATCTGGATTTTAAACCCGCGAACGGTATGCAGGTCGAGGTGCTGGCCTTGCCGACGCTGTACGAGGCACGCGGCGATTTTCAGTTGACCTTGGAGAAAATGCGTCCGGCTGGACTGGGGGCGCTGTACGAAGCGTTCGAAAAGCTCAAGCGCAAACTGGAGCAGGAGGGGCTGTTCGACGCGGAACGCAAACGCGCATTGCCGTTCTTGCCGCGTCAGATCGGCATCGTGACATCGCCGCAGGCGGCGGCATTGCGCGATGTGTTGCGCACTCTGGCGAACCGTATGCCGGGCATTCCGGTGGTGCTGTATCCCACGCCGGTACAGGGCGAGGGGGCGGGGCAGAAGATCGCCGCCGCCATCCGCACGGCGAACGAACGCGGCGAATGCGATACGCTCATTGTGTGTCGCGGCGGCGGCAGCATCGAGGACTTGTGGGCGTTCAACGAAGAAGTGGTGGCGCGGGCGATTGCGACCAGCCGCATTCCGGTGGTGAGCGGGGTAGGGCACGAGACGGATTTTACCATCGCCGATTTTGTCGCCGATATGCGCGCCGCAACGCCGACCGCCGCCGCGCAAGCCGCTGTACCGGACGGCGCAGAGCTGGGGCAGCGCCTGCAACACAGCGCACGGCGTCTGGCGCATGCCGCATTGCGCCGCTTCGAGAGCCGCACGCAGCAACTGG
>JBAZYW010000056.1:6201-11216 GCA_041659125.1 Gallionellaceae bacterium
ATCTGCAACGGCGCTTGGTGCATCCTGCGCAGCGCATGCAGCAGCAGCGCCAGCATCTGGAGCAGTTGCAGCAGCGCTTGCAACTGGCACAAAGCAACGGAGTGCAGCATCAGCAGTGGCGTTGGCAGGCATTGCGCCAAAGGTTGCGCGCAGTACGCCCCGATGTGGCGGAATTGCAAATGCGGCAAGCCGCTTATGCGCATCGCCTGCACGAGGTTATGGCGCACAACTTGGAGCGTCGCGCGTCGCACCTCACTGCCTTGCAGCAGCATTTGCAGCACCTCGACCCCAGGCAAGTATTGGCGCGCGGCTACAGCATGGTGCGCGACGAGCACGGCAAGATCGTGGTGGACAGCGCGCAAATTGCACTCGGTGCGAGGCTGGATGTGACGTTCGCGCAGGGCTGGGCGCGCACCGAGGTGAAAGAAAAGGGCAGTAATTGAACCCACCCCTGTAGGAGCGAACCTTGCTCGCGATATTGTGGCTATTCGCGAGCAAGGCTCGTTCCTACGAAGATACGATCACGTTTTGTCATGCGAGGTGATTCACCCCGTTCAATGGGATAGAATCCGCGCCGTCTATAAATTCCTGTGCCGCTCTCCGTTGATCGTTCATGCTCAATTTCTTTAAGCGCCTGACCCCGTCGCAAGCCACTTTGCTGTTGATAGCGGCGAGTACGCTGTTGCGTTTATTTTCGTCC
The DNA here is from genome assembly GCA_041659125.1 of Gallionellaceae bacterium. GTDB lineage: Bacteria > Pseudomonadota > Gammaproteobacteria > Burkholderiales > Gallionellaceae > PALSA-1006. The sequence continues at coordinate 6,902 of JBAZYW010000056.1, forward strand.
AATGCGGTGGGGTTGAGTGTGGACGAAGCGCACTATGCGCTTTATGGTTTGCATATGGACTGGAGCTATTTCGACCATCCTCCAATGATCGGTTGGCTGCAAGCCGCCGCGTTGCAGTTCGGCGATTCAAACTTGGCGATGCGTGTTGTACCGATGTTGTTGTTCGCGGTTACGAGCTGGGTGCTGTATCGCGTGACACTCGTTTTGTTTCCGCATGAGACACCCTGGCTGGGCTTTACCAGTGTTGCGCTGCTGCAATCGGGGGTGATGTTTCAGCTGATCGGCATGTCCATGTTGCCGGACACCCCCTTGTTGTTGTTCGGTCTGTTGCTGCTGTGGGTGCTGCACGGGGTGATGATTGAAGGCCGCGTGCGGTATTGGCTGTGGTTGGGCGTATTGCTGGGGCTGGGCGCGCTGTCGAAATATACCGCGATTACTTTGCTCGCGACTGTATTACTGGCGCTGACCATGAGCAGGCAGTGGCGTCAGTTGCGCAGTCCGTGGCCTTGGTTGGCAGTGCTGCTAGGCTCCTTGCTGATTTTTCCTATCCTGTATTGGAATTACCTCCACGACTGGATTTCTTTCGCCTATCAATTGCATCACGGTACGGGCAAGCCGAGCTGGGAATGGAAGCGGTTTCTGCTGTCGCAGACAGCCCAGATACTGGCCTACGGTCCCGGCTTGGTGCTGTTCGGATTGATCGCGATTGGCGCTTCTTTGCGATACTGGCGCGAAAGCGGCGTGTGGATGTGTTTGTCGCTGGCCTTGCCGGTGTTGCTGTTGTTCGGCTGGGGCGGCGGTTATGAAATGACGCTACCGCATTGGACTGCGCTCGGCTGGGCCGGGCTGGCACCGCTCACTGCATATTGGCTGCATCGCCATTGGAGTTCGCTTTGGGTGCGCGTCGGTGTGCGTAGCGCTGGCGTTTATGCCGTGCTGGCGATTGTGCTGGTGTTCAGCGAACTCATCTCGCCCTGGATGCCTTTTAAAGACAACGCTAATCCGATGCGCGATTTATACGCATGGGAGCAGGCCGCACAGCGTGCCGAACAACTGCGCGTGCAGATGAGTGCCGAAACAGCGGAGAGTGCGCCGCTGTTGTTCACCGATAACTGGACTTACGGTAGCCGTTTGGCGTGGTATGTGCGACCTTCTCCGGTGCAGGTGACCGACAAGCGTTACGACCAGTTCGATATATGGTTCGGCTCGCCGCAGAACGGTGCGCGCGGAATTTTAATGCTCTGGCCCGAGCCGCAGGCGAAGCCCGCCACAGGCGGCGCAGGTCAGTTTACCGCGTGCGAGCTGCGTGATAGGCTGCCCGTCAACTCAAACGGGCACCTGATTTCCACCTTCTCTTTTTATGCCTGTCATGGATTTAGAAACTAACCCTCCTGTAACACATGGCGGTTCATCGGCCGCATGGCTGTGGGGCGTGCCGCTGTTCGCCCTGCTCGCATTGGCGATCCTGCTGGCGACGGGCAGCAATGTAGCGTTGTTCGGATTTTTGAATCGGCTCATGGCCTATGCGGGCGATACATGGTGGAGCCATGTCACGCTTCTGGGCGATACTTCGCTCGCGCTGCTGCTCTTGCTGCCGTTGTTGGGACGGCGTCCCGATTTGTCCTGGCAGTTTGTTTTGGCGGCGCTGTTCGCGTCGCTGTGGTCGCAGGGAATGAAAGAATTGTTCTCATCGTTGCGCCCTCCCGCCGTGTTGCACGAGGGGACTTTTCATCTTATCGGGCCTATGCTGGAGTTCAATTCTTTTCCTTCCGGGCATACGACGACGGTCTTCGTGCTGGCGGGGCTGCTATGCGCGCAGCCGCTGAGCAACCGCCTCAAGTGGCTGGCGCTGATGCTGGCTGTTTTGGTGGGACTCTCGCGCATCGCGTGCGGCGTGCATTGGCCGCAGGACGTGCTGGGCGGCATGTTCGGCGGGTGGCTCTCTGCGGTTGCAGGCGTATGGCTGGCGCGGCGCTGGCATGCCGGATTGCATGTGTGGTTCCAGCGTATGCTGGCTGTGTTGATCACGTTGCTGGCGCTGTGGACGATGTTTTATTACGACAATGGACTGCCCGGCACTTGGCTGTTCCAGTTTGTCATCGCTCTTGTGTGTCTGCTTGGGTCGCTCAAAGGGCAATACCGTTTATTTAAAATTGGATAGATTATTAATATGCAACTCGCTTTAAAAATCGATGTAGATACTTATCGCGGTACACGCGAGGGCGTGCCGCGTTTGCTTGACGCACTCAAGCGCCACAACGCACAGGCGAGTTTCTTTTTCTCGCTTGGCTCCGATCGTAGCGGGCGGGGAATTTTCGGCAAAGCCCCGCGCGTTTCGCGCTTGTCGCATTACGGCATCAAAACCATGCTGTACGGGACGCTGTTGCCATCCCCCGACATCGGACGTACCTGCGCGGACATTATGCGTAGCGTGCGCGAGCAGGGTTTTGAGGCAGGCGTTCACTGTTTTGAAAATACCCGCTGGCGGAATCAGGCGGCAAATCAGGATGCAGCGTGGACGCAGCGCGAGATGCAATTGGCCGTTGAGCGTTTCACCGAGATATTCGGCGAGGCGCCGAAAGCCCATGCCGCAGCGGGCTGGCAGATGAACCGCGATGCGTTCCGGTTGACCCAGCATTTGGGTTTTGATTACGCTTCCGACACGCGCGGCACGCATCCGTTTATTCCAACATGGGACGCGGAGATCATTGCGTGCCCGCAAGTACCCACCACGTTGCCCACGCTGGATGAGCTTCTGGCGCGTAACGGCATCACTCTCGAAAACGTGGTGCAACATCTCTTGGCGTTTACCGCGAACCCTTCCGCAACCGGGCATGTGTTTACCCTGCGGGCCGAAATGGAGGGCGGAAAATGGCTGCCCGTGTTCGAGCAGTTGTTGGACGGATGGAAAGCGCAAGGCTACGATCTGGTCTCGTTGCGCCAGTATCTGGAAGGCATGAAGGACACATTGCCCCGACATGCGGTTAGAATGGGCGAGATGGAAGGGCGTGCCGGAGTGCTGGCAATACAGGCCTGAACCTTAAGATTTTTTGTGTTGTGCCGAAGATGTCTGCTGAGTCGCTTTGTGGGGAGGTGCCATGCAACAAGAAAAAAAGAGTTTAGATAATTGGGTCAGTTTTCTGAGCCAGACTGAAATCCCCGTGCTGAAACAGACCGCACGCGATCTGGGCGCAATGCTTGATGATCCGAACAGACTCAGCGCGCGCGGGGTGGCACTGGTAATCGCGCTCGATCCCATGTTGACCGTCAAAGTCTTGCGCTATTTGCAAACGCACAAACATCGCAGCCAAACAAACGAAGTCGTCCAGGTCGAACAGGCGCTCATCATGATGGGCGTGGAAGCTTTTTTCCATAAAGTCCCCCCCAAGCCACTGGTGCAGGAAGTCTTGCAAGGGCATACGGATGCGCTCATCCAGTTGTTGCATGTGATCCATCGTTCGCATCGCGCCTCCGAATATGCCTTCGATTGGGCGGTGCGGATGAGCGACCTGCATTTTGAAGAAGTGCGTATCGCCGCCTTGTTGCATGACCTCGCCGAAATGCTAATGTGGTGTTTCGCGCCGCAACAGATGCTGGAGATCAGAGCGATGCAGCAGAAGAATAAGGCATTGCGCACACGCGATGCTCAGGAACAGGTGTTTGGCTTCAATTTGCTCGACATGCAAAAAGAATTAGTTAGAAATTGGGAACTGCCCCAACTGTTGTTGACCTTGATGGACGATGAGTGCAGCAATCAGCAGCGCGTGCGCAATGTCATTTACGCGGTCAATCTGGCGCGCCATTCCTCCAATGGCTGGGACGATGCTGCGCTACCGGACGACTATACGGATATAGCCGGGTTGCTGCGTATGACGCCCGAGCAGGTGATGCTGATGTTGGGGGCAGAAGCCGGTATTCTGTGCGATACGAACAAGCAACATCCGCCAGAGAAAAAGTCCTGATCTGAATCTTATTTCGCAGTCAAACCCGAGTCGATGCTCGCGCATACCTGCGTATACAGATCGGGTGCAAGACAATCCAGTTCGATGTTGTCCGGCATGCCGCGTAACCAGGTGAGCTGACGTTTGGCGAGTTGACGTGTGGCGGCGATGCCTTTTTCCCGCAGCCCGCTTTCATCGATTTCCCCCTCCATATATTCCCAAGCCTGACGGTAGCCGACGCAGCGCATCGAAGTCATGTCGCGGTGTAAAGGATACTTATCGCGCAGCATGCGCAGTTCATCCAGCAAACCTTGCTTCAGCATATCCGCAAAGCGCGTGGCGATGCGCTGGTGCAGCACGGCGCGGTCGGAAGG
>JBAZYW010000057.1:0-11142 GCA_041659125.1 Gallionellaceae bacterium
AGATCACCCCCACCGGAGCTCTGGGGTACAGCAAAGCCGAAGTCACCTGCGGCGGCGTGGACACCCAAGCGCTTTCATCCAAGACCATGCAGGCCAACGATGTGCCGGGGTTGTTCTTTATCGGCGAGGTGATGGATGTCACCGGGCAACTGGGCGGTTACAATTTTCAATGGGCGTGGGCTTCCGGCTATGCTGCCGGACAAGCGGTTTAATGCTATAGTTTTCGCGTTTGGTTTAGTTCACACAGGAGATTCGACGATGCGTGCTTTATGGATACTGATGGTAACGGTGTTGTTGAGCGGTTGCGGCTACAACGATTTTCAAACTAATGACGAGCAGGTCAAGGCCGACTGGGCGGAAGTTCTTAACCAGTATCAACGCCGCTTCGACTTGATCCCCAATCTGGTGAACACGGTCAAAGGCTATGCTGCTCAAGAGAAAGATGTACTGATTGGCGTGACCGAAGCGCGCGCTAAGGTGGGCAGCATTCAGGCGACCCCCGCGCTGATCAACGACGCGCAGGCATTCGCCAAGTTCCAGGCGGTGCAAGGCGAACTGACTTCGGCGTTGAACAAGCTGATGATGGTTACCGAGAACTATCCGCAACTGAAATCGGATGCGATTTTCCGCGACTTACAGGCGCAACTGGAAGGCACCGAAAACCGCATCACCGTGGCGCGCAACCGCTATATCAAATCGGTGCAGGCCTATAACGTGCTGGCGCGTTCCTTCCCGACCAACCTGACAGCGATGATGTTCAGCTATCAGGTCAAGGCGGTGTCGAAGGCCCCTGCGGTGGATTTCGCCGCACCCAAGGCTGCACCTGCAAAGTAAATGAAAACGCTGTGGTGGCGAATCTTTCTGCTTGCGTTGCTGCTATGCGGCACAGCGCAAGCAGAGGTTGATGTTCCGCCGCTCAAGCAGCGCGTCACCGATCTCACTTCTACACTCAATGCGGCACAGACTCAGGCGCTGGATGCACGTCTGGCTGCATTTGAATCCGGCAAAGGCGCGCAGATCGTAGTGCTGATGCTGCCCACCACGCAGCCTGAAGCTATCGAGCAATTCGGTATCCGCGTGGCCGATGCATGGAAGCTGGGACGCAAAGGCGTGGATGACGGCGTGCTGCTGCTCATCGCCAAGGATGACCGCAAGCTGCGCATCGAAGTCGGCTATGGGCTGGAAGGGGCGCTGAACGATGCCACGGCGAAGCGTATCGTGGCCGAGATCATCACTCCCTATTTCAAGCGCGGCGAGTTTTATAGCGGCATTGATGCGGGGGTGACGGCGATCATCAAGGTAGTTGAGGGCGAAGAATTACCTGCTCCAATGCAGCCTTCCACAACCCGTTCATCCGGCAGCGACATGAGCAGTTTGCAAACCTTGTTCGCAGCAGGGATTTTCATATTCATGCTGGGCAATCTCATTCTGCGCCAGTTTTTGGGGCGGCTTCCGAGCGGGCTGGTTGTAGCCGGACTCATCGGCGGTGTAGCCTGGGTGTTGTTGGCTTCTCTGGTTTGGGCCGGTCTGTGCGCATTGTTCGTTTTTGTATTTTCTCTGCTGTTCGGCGCAGGCGGTGGAGGCGGGAGTAGTATGTCCGGCTATTCCGGCTGGGGCGGCGGCAATGCAGGGGGCGGTTGGGGAAGTGGCAGCAGCGGTGGTGGTGATTTTGGCGGAGGCGGGGGAGGCTTTGGTGGCGGCGGAGCATCTGGAGATTGGTAAATGAATATTAAACGCGTCATTAAACATCTCTCGGTTGGACAGGCGGCAGTGCGGCGCAATTTTCCGCGCGCGGCTTTGAAAAACATCGAGCGCACCATTGCCCAAGTGGAGCAGACACATGCCGGACAGATCCGCTTTGCCGTCGAGCATGCGTTGGATCTGTCACCATTGCTGGCAGGACAGACGGCGCGGGCGCGGGCCATCGAGGTGTTCTCCCAATTGCATGTCTGGGATACCGAACACAACAATGGTGTGCTGATCTATTTGCTGCTCGCAGATCGCGATGTCGAGATCGTCGCGGATCGCGGCGTCCATGCCAAACTCGGGCAGGCAGTTTGGGAATCGGTATGTAAAGAGATGGAAGCCGCATTCCGTCAGGGCAAGTTTGAAGAGGGCGTCATTGCCGGGGTGCGCAGCGTGGGAGTACAGCTTGCGCAGCACTATCCGCAGGTCGGCGTGAAGACCAACGAATTGTCTGATCAACCTGTGATCCTCTGAGGTCGCGATGGCACTCGAAACCGAGCTCAAACTACGCATCGCCCCGGCAGACTTGGAGCGACTCAAGCGCCACCCGTTTTTACGCTCGCTTTCCAGCGGACGCGCCACCACGCGCAAGCTTCACAATATTTATTTCGATACGCCTGATCTGGATTTGCACCATGCTGCTATGGCGTTGCGCCTGCGCTATACGGGGACACAATGGCTACAGACCTTGAAAGACGGCGGGGCTGTGCATGCAGGTTTGCATCAGCGCAATGAGTGGGAGACGCTCGTTGACGGCGAGACGCTCGATTTTGCCGCGCTCGAAGCAATAGGTGCTCCGCCTTTTGCGCAAAAATTGCGCAAAAATATAAGCCCGTTATTCATCACCGATTTTACGCGCAGCATTCGTATGCTGCAGTTTGAAGGCGCTCTGATCGAACTGAGTCTGGATAGCGGTGAGATTCGTGCCGAAAAATCCAAACACACGATATCCGAACTGGAGCTGGAGCTTAAATCGGGCGAGCCCTTGCAGCTTTTTCGTCTGGCCTTGGCGCTGCTCGATATAGTTCCGCTGGAGATCGAGGTCACCAGCAAAGCGGAATACGGCTATCGTCTGCGTACTCCTGCAAAAGCCGCTGTCACTAAAGCCCGGATTCCCAAGCTGGATCAACATATCCCTGTGGAGAAGGCCCTGCCAAGCATGATCTGGTCGTGTTTGCAGCATCTGCAAGCCAACGTTTCGGGGGCGGTAAAAAAAGCTGACGATGAATATCTGCACCAAGTTCGCATCGCTCTGCGCAGGTTGCGCGTGGTATTGGGCATGGCTGCAAAGTATCGTGCTGATGCCGAACTGGAATCTCTGCGCGCCAATATTGGCGAACTCGGCACGGCATTGGGCCTCTCCCGTGAATGGGATGTGTTCGTCACACAAACCTTGCCCGCCATACAGAAACATTCGGATGCAAATGCCGGATTGAAAGCTATCGCGCAGCAGAGTGAAAAACTCCGTCAGCATTACCACCAGCGCGTACACGCCGCCTTGCAGAATGGCGAATTTCAGCGCCTGCTGCTGCGTTTTGGCGCGTGGATGAACGGGGATTATTGGCGCGACACCGGTAACGCGAAGAATCTGTCGAGTTTTGCGGCAAAAATATTGCACAAGCACGCCCGGAAAGTTCGTCAGCACGGGGCGTCTGTGCTGCAAGCTGCCGATGTTAAACAACTCCATGTGCTGCGCATCGCCTGCAAAAATCTGCGCTACAGCGCCGATCTTTTCTCATCGCTCTATGGTGAAGGGAAAAGTAAACGCTATTTGGATGCACTGGCGAAATTGCAGGACAGGTTAGGCGAGTTCAACGATCATGCCGTCGCATTGCGCCTGCTGGAGGAGTTGGCCCCCGGCGCACAATGCGAGAGCATTGCGCTGATACGCGGCAGCATCGAACATAGTCATAAAACGCACTTGAACGCATTGCGCAAAGCATGGAAAAAGTTTGAGGAATTGCCTGGTTTTTGGGCTAACTCGGTGGCTGAGTAATTTCGCTATCCGCCGTAAAGCCGCACCAACACTCGCTCACTGTTGCATTCTCCCCGGTTCAAAATCGCTGCTTTAAGCCATGCGAGGTAAACGTACAAATCAGGCGTTTTTCCATTTCTTTTCCCCAATTCAAATTTGCCGCAACTGAGTCAAGATGCATACAACCGGAATACAAATCTATTTCGGAGGGTATTGGCAAAATATCAAGGGAGAATAAAAATGAGCGATATCGACGTCATTTCGTTTATAGGGATTGCAGGCACTATTGTTGCGGGTCTGATGGCCGAGTATCAGAACTACATAGAACGCGAATCCGAGAATAGAAAAAACAAATAAGACCAGAAACGGGCTGATTTATTGCCCGGTCTGATGGAGTCGCCGGGCAATTTACCCCAGCATCGCTTTCAGCCGTGCCAGCTTGGCTTTACCTTCTTCTTTACTCACTTCCGGCGCATTGCCAGCCGGAACTGCCCCCGCATATATCACATCGCCTTCCGGCAGCTCTTTGATGAAGCGGCTGGCTTCGCAGGTGGACCACTCCTTGCCGCGTTTGCGTTTGATGCAGTAACTGATGTGCAGTGAACGCTGGGCGCGGGTGATGCCGACGTACATGAGGCGGCGCTCTTCTTCGATCTGTTCGGGGGCTTCGCTGCGTTCGTGCGGCAACACACCTTCCTCCACGCCGACCAGATACACATGACCGAACTCCAAGCCTTTGGCCGCGTGCAGCGTGGAGAGCGATACCGCATCGGTTTCCTCTTCTTTCCCTTCCAGCAGGTTCATCAGCGCAATGGTCTGCGTCATTGCCAACAGGGTTTTGCCATCGGCTTCTGATTTGCGGTTGATCCACGCCACGAAGCTGCTGACGTTCGCCCATTTCGTTTCGGCCTGGCGCGGCTCGTGGCTGTCGAACAGCCAGGCCTCGTAGTCGATCGCACTCATCAGATCGGCCAGCACGGGCGCGCATTCTTCCTTGGCGCCACGGGCTTCCATGCGGTTGATGAAGTTGCAGAAGGTGATGAGTTCCTCATGCTGGCGCGCGGGCAGCTGATCTTCCATCGGGCCTTCAAATGCGGCTTCAAACATACTGATGTTGCGCGTGCCCGCGTAGCTCGCGAGCTTTTCCAGCGTGGCATTGCCGATGCCGCGCTTGGGCGTGGTGACGGCACGGATGAAAGCGGGATCGTCGTCCGGGTTTGTGATAAGGCGCAGGTAAGCGACGAGGTCTTTAATCTCGGCGCGCTCAAAAAACGAGGTGCCGCCGCTGACGGTGTAGGGCACATTCTGCGCGCGCAAATGTTCTTCAAACACGCGCGACAAGTGGTTGCTGCGATACAGGATGGCATAGTCGGCAAAGCGCGTGCGGTGCTCGAATTTGTGCGCCAGCAGGCGTAGCACGACGGACTCCGCCTCGTTGTCGTCATCTCTGGCGGCGAAGATACGCACCTGATCGCCCAAGCCGTGATCGCTCCACAGTTTCTTTTCAAACAGCTTGGTGTTGTTTTTGATGACGTGGTTGGCGCTTTGTAGGATGCGCTGGGATGAACGGTAGTTTTGTTCCAGTTTGATGACGCGCAAGTTGGGGTGATCATTCTGCAAGTTCTGCAAATTGGCGGTGCTTGCACCGCGCCATGCATAGATAGCCTGATCGTCATCGCCCACGGCAGTGAGCGCCGCACGGCTACCCGCCAGCAAAGTCATCATCTGATACTGACAGTCGTTGGTGTCCTGATATTCATCCACCAGCAGATAGCGCAAACGTTGCTGCCAGCGCTGCAAGGCTTCGGGATGCGCCTTGAACAGATCCACCGGCAAACGGATCAAGTCGTCGAAGTCCACCGCCTGATAGGCGCGCAAAGTGTCTTGATAGCGCGAATAGAGCAGGGCGATGCGTTGCTCGGCCTCGGTATCGACTAGGCTTGACGCCTGTTCCGGCGAAACAAAACCGGCTTTCCAATTCGACATCATGCTTTGTGCCAGACGGATGTCCTGCTTGTCGGGCGAGCCGAGCAATTCGCTGATGATCTTGGCGGTGTCGGCGGAATCGAAAATTGAAAACTGTTTTTTGTAGCCAATTAGCGCCGCTTCTTCGCGCAGAATCTGCATGCCCAGCGCGTGGAAAGTGCTGATGGTCATGCCTTTGGCATCGCTACTGCTCAGCAGCTTGCCCACACGTTCGCGCATCTCATTCGCGGCCTTATTGGTAAAGGTGATTGCGGCGATGTTGCGCGCCGAGTAGCCGCATTGCTCAACGAGATAAGCCAGCTTATGCACGATGACGCGCGTTTTACCGCTACCCGCACCCGCCAGCACCAGTAGTGGGCCGTCCAGATAGGTGATGGCTTCGCGTTGCGCGGGATTGAGTTTGCTTAGCATGTGGTTATTTTAGGAATTGCGGAACAACTCGCTTTTATATTGGCCGCAAGAAACAGATTTAACTCTTTGATTTGGTGCCCGAGACCGGACTTGAACCGGTACGCCCGTTTTACCGTAGCGACGGATTTTAAGTCCGTTGTGTCTACCAATTTCACCACTCGGGCTGAGTAGCGCCGGATTGAAGGAATGCTTCAAACCAAGCAGCGGCGCATTATACAGAGATGAGCGATAGGGTGGAGAGCATGCAAATTATTTTTGATGAGAGATGAAAAACAACCATCTATTTTCTTGACATGAAGTTCATTATCTCTATAATGCGGACTTCGTTTTTTGCGGGAATAGCTCAGTTGGTAGAGCGATACCTTGCCAAGGTATAGGTCGCGAGTTCGAGTCTCGTTTCCCGCTCCAATTTCTTGGGAAAGCATTCTGCTTTCCCATAATTTTTTAAGTTCGTACGACGGTGCGATAGCAAAGCGGTTATGCCCCGGATTGCAAATCCGGTTAGCCCAGTTCGACTCTGGGTCGCACCTCCACCTGATTCACTACTTTCCAACTTTATCTGTATTGCGCGGTGATGAATCAGGAGTATTCGATATCCTGCTCTATCCCTGCGTATCGTTCTTGAATTTCGATAAGGACACTTTTAACGCTTGATTGGGACAGAATTTTCTTGGCAATGGTATTTCTGAATTGATCCATGCGTTCGCGCAGTATCTCGTGATATTCGGGTGGAACTTTTTTTAACCAGGTGACCCAGCCTTCATCAGCACTAAGTTGATATTGCCGTATGCCTTGAATCAAAATTTCAAGATCTTCTTGTTTGATCCGTGCAACGATAGGGGCGTCACCTGCCATGGCAAAAATCACCGCAATCGCGATGACTGCATGCGCATCAAGGTCGATTTCCCTAACCGAGCCGGAGTAATGTTTTTTGCGCAACCATTTTGCACAATCAATCGTTACCTGATTTTTTCTGCGCTCAGACAATTCACGTATATAAACTTCATCACCACCCCAAGTACTCCCCGGATCGGCGCGACAAATATCAATGAAAAGTAGCTTTAGATTGCGCTGTTGCTCGGAAGACTCATAGTCGATACTGCAAACTGTCGTTGAATGCGGCAGGCTGGACAGTTCTTTGATATGCCGGAACCCCATCTGAAATACATGCTCGGCACCATGGTGCAGCAGGAAGGACAGCCGGGAATCATTGCTATCCGGAATATTCGCCTGACTGAGTCCCAGCGAAATGCAGCCGATGCTGAGATAAAACGCATCGAGCAAGCCATCCGCCGTGCGGTCATTGGTAAATTTCCGGGCGACGAGCACGGTGATACCGCTTAACTCCTGAATAAGGCTCTCCGCGTCTTCCTGATAGTCCACTCGTTGTGCAAGCGCTTCGAGCGCTTGCACCAAATGGGGCGGACGCGTGGTTATGCTGGCGAGTTGCATGAATAATTTTCCGGAAATTTGAAGTGACTAGCGTTGGCTCATTACGAGAAAATGTCTTCGCCCATACTTGGACGTCCCTTTTTCTTGGGCGCACTGACCGCTTTACTGGGCACCTGCTTACGCAAACGCATCAACAATTCCTTGGTGGTGCGACCAAAAGCGTAGTCATGCTCAGCTTGGTGATCATCGTCGTCACTGTCATCTTCTTCGCTTTCGTCCGCCTTCATATGCAGCTGATTTGAGCCGGGCTGCCAGTCGGGGAAGATTTCAAACAACACGCGATCCCATGCGTCTTCGTCGGTGCGCGCAATTTCCATGGCGAGCGGAATCACGTCGTGATCGGAAGTGGTCTGGCCGCTGCTGTGCGCACCGCGAGCGTAGATATCATTGGCGATTTCGATGATCTCTTCGGCGGCGGTTGAAAACAGAATGGCGAAAGCCGTTACGCCCCAGTCGGTGGATAACGCTTCATGAATCAGCTCGGCGCGTCGTTCCGCATCATCGCTGGCGAACACGACGCCATGAATATGCGCGAACAAAGATTCGGACAACACCTCCGGTTCGTCTTCAATCAGTTCCTCGTTCCAAGTGGCAGCAAAAAAGGCCAAGCTCTCAGCCCAAGCTTTGGGCGGAATCAGCAGCGTGGCCAACGACATCTTGCCGCCGTCGAACGCGGCCAGATGCAAAGAAGCCACTTGTGGCTCTAGTGACTCCAGCACCTCAACGACTGCGAGGTCGCCGAATTGCTCCACCGCCTCATTGAATGCCTCTTCGGCATGCTCGCTTGAGCCAGCCAGAACCAGCTCGGTGATTTGCCGGCTAATCGCGGGAAGGTTTTTTTTATCAGACATTCTCGTCTCCGCGCGAGTCGAACAAATGCTCAATATCGTGGCCCGATGTCATTTGATCATCATCTTCATCGTCGCGCTCACTGTCGTCTTCGTCCTTTTGCAGGGAATCGAGCGAATGATCTTCATCAGTCCAGCGTTTATTATTCTTGAACAAGAAAGCGGTGATGATCGCCTTGCGCGCTAATTCCGGATTGTCATTGGCAACTGTCGCCAGCGCATCGCTAGCTTCCGCGTTAACACACGACACCATTTTCAACACCTTATCCGCATCGCCTTCGTCATATTGCGCAGCTTGCGCCAATAGCCCGGCGGGATCGTTAAAACGCAGATGATCTACCAGCGCAAAACTAAAGAAATTCACATCGTCGATCCCCGCGCCGCTGGCGTATTCGCCGATCAATGACTTAATGACCCGCTCATAGCTCTTTCTATCGGGCGGCTCGCCCAAGGTGTCTTCGATCTGGATGCCAAGCTCACGCGATTGATAAGCGAATTCAGGATGTATATTTTTCATAATGTTTGGTCTTAAAAGTGATTAGTGATCATTGGGCTGCAGAACAATTCCGCAGCGGGTAAATAGTGAATTCCACAGCGCGTGCGCCTCATTATCCGGATCAATGACGATACGGTTGTTCATGCTTTGATTATATTCGGCTCTCTTTTTGGGGTCGGAAAGTAACTCGTATGCCACCTTAATGGCATTGAACCGGGTTTCCGCGCTGTCATGCGCATTCCTGTCCGGGTGATGGCGCATCGCAAGAACGCGATAAGCCTTCTTGATCTCGTCGGTCGAAGCCGTCGGCGATACGCCAAGGATATTGTATGGATTTTCCAACGGATGCCTCCTGCTGTGGGTCGGTGATTTTACACTTTAGCGAGGGTAGGGTGCTGGGAATCGATTGATTCGATTGGTGGGCGATACTGGGTTCGAACCAGTGACCCCTGCCGTGTGAAGGCAGTGCTCTACCGCTGAGCTAACCGCCCAATCGAGGGCGCGCATTTAATCACAAGCTCATTATTCGGGTCAATTTCTATATAAATAGTCGCATCGGCTAGCGTAAAATACGCGCTTTCATTTTTGGCTTTGATCATGACCGTCCGTACCCGTTTCGCTCCTAGTCCCACTGGTTATCTGCACATCGGCGGCGCACGCACCGCTTTGTTTTCCTGGGCGTATGCCCGCAAGCATGAAGGCGCGTTCATTTTGCGCATCGAGGATACCGATGTGGAGCGCTCTACGCCCGAGGCGGTGCAGGCGATTCTGGACGGGATGAAGTGGCTGAATCTGGAGTACGACGAAGGTCCGTTCTATCAAATGCAGCGTATGCCGCGCTATAAAGAAGTCCTCGCGCAGATGATTGCGGCAGGGCAGGCTTATTATTGCTATACCACTCCAGCCGAGTTGGATATTTTGCGTGAGGCGCAGCGTGCCAACGGTGAGAAGCCGCGTTACGACGGGCGCTGGAGGCCGGAAGCAGGGAAGTCATTGCCATCTGTGCCGGAAGGTGTGCAGCCGGTGGTGCGCTTTAAGAATCCAACGGATGGCGTGGTGGCGTGGGACGATATGGTCAAGGGCCATATTGAATTTCAGAATAACGAGCTGGACGATCTTGTCATCGCGCGCTCGGATGGCACGCCGACTTACAATTTCTGTGTGGTGGTGGACGATTTGGATATGGGCATCACTCAGGTTATCCGGGGCGACGACCACGTCAACAATACACCGCGTCAGATCAATATCCTTAAAGCCTTGAATGCGACGGTGCCAAATTACGCGCATCTGTCGATGATTCTGGGCGACGACGGACAGAAGCTTTCCAAGCGGCATGGCGCGGTCAGTGTGATGCAGTATGACGAGGATGGTTATTTGCCGGAGGCGGTGATCAATTATCTGGCGCGTTTGGGCTGGTCGCACGGCGATGACGAAGTTTTCTCGGTCGCTCAGTTCTGCGCATGGTTCGACCTCGACCATATCACGCCATCGGCAGCGCAGTTCAATACGGAAAAATTGAAGTGGCTGAACAATCATTATATGAAGGCAACCGACAATGCGCGTTTGGCCGAATTGGTGCTGCCGCGTTTGAAGGCTCGCGGTGTGAGCGTAAGCGCCACGCCTGCATTGCAAGAAATCGTCGGCTTATATAAGGAACGCGTTTCGACGCTGAACGAATTGGCCGCTGCCGCTGAAGTGTTCTATATCGACATGCATCCCGACCAAGCGTTGCTCGAAGCTCAGCTCTCACCAGAAGCGCTACCCGCGTTGCGTGAGTTCGCGGAACGCATGGCGAGTGTCACTTGGGAGGCTAGCGCTATTGCCGCGCTGATTAAAGAGTTGCTCGCTAAACATGCTTTGAAGATGCCGAAACTGGCGATGCCTTTACGCGTGATGCTGGTAGGCCAAACGCAAGCGCCCTCGGTAGATGCACTGGTGATTTTATTCACACGCGAACTGGTATTGGCGCGCGTGAATAAACATTTATAAAAAACTGCCGAAGCAGCTTTACAAGGTGGGGGGCGGTCATTATAATGCGCCCTCTTTTTAGGGGCGTAGCTCTGTAGCTCTTTGGGGGTATAGCTCAGCTGGGAGAGCGCTTGCATGGCATGCAAGAGGTCAGCAGTTCGATCCTGCTTATCTCCACCAAAAGAAAAAAAGTAGTTGTAGTACATAGTCCCCATCGTCTAGAGGCCTAGGACACCGCCCTTTCACGGCGATAACACGAG
>JBAZYW010000058.1:0-10997 GCA_041659125.1 Gallionellaceae bacterium
AAGTTGATGGCTGTCGAGCAGAAACCGCTAACCGCCCTCAATTCGAAAGAAGCCGGCGCGCAATCCAAAATCTCCGCTTTCGGCCAAGTGAAGAGCGCGCTGTCTGCCTTCCAAACCGCACTGCAAGGACTCAGCAGTGCGAACAAGTTTCAAGCCAACACCGCAACCTCCTCCAATCCCAGCGTCTTTACCGCTTCAGCTATGACGTCGGCTTCGATTGGCTCTCATTCCATCAATGTTATCAGTCTGGCTCAAAGCCAGCGGCTGGCAGCGCCAGGCGTCGCCAGCAGTACGGCCCCCATCGGTAGCGGCACGCTGAATTTCGATTTCGGCACCGTCTCCGGCGATAAATTTAAACCGAATGTCGGGAAATATCGGGAAACTGCACTTAACAATGCGACGGTTGCCACCGCTACGGTCGCCGCCACTCCCGGCGCAACAATCTCCGTCACAGAAACGACACCGCTTGCCCCGGGTATCGATGGCTCAGGAATAATCCCGGCGGGCACTTTTACGATCAACGGGGTCGAAGTAGGCAAGATCGACTTGCTCGATGCGGATAGCCCGGTGCATAGAGCGATGAACATCGCCGATGCGTTGGATGAGGCTTACGTTGACTCGGGCGGCGATTCGGGCACGTTCACCGCTGTGGATGGCAAGGTGGTCCTTCATGCTGAAGATGGTGGCAAGGCCGTCAAGTTCGGCATTGCGGGCAAGGCGGCCAATCCGGCAGATGCCGCAAAGAATCAAGCCGCGCTGGCCTATAAAACCGGACTGTCTGCCGCCCTGCTGGGCACTCAGGAATATACCAGTCCCACTTCCAACGTGACAGTCGAGAGCACGGTCGGTCTCAATGTCGGAGATTCGATAAAGGGCGGGGGCTTTCCGCCGGGCACGACGATCACGGAGATCACCGATGCCACACATTTTCTGACCAGCTCCGCCGGTACGGATAATACCGATGGCGATCCCATCGCGCTCAAGGCAAGCACCGTATCGAGCAGCAAGTCGGTATCCATCGATCCCGGCAACAATTCCTTGCAGGGCATACGCGATGCGATCAATGCGGCCAAGATCGGCGTTACCGCCAGCATCGTCAATGACGGGAGCGCGACACCCCATCGGCTCATTATAAATTCCGACTCGATCGGTGCCAGCAACAACATGAAGATCACGGTCAACGGGGGCGATCCTGAATTGGCCAATCTGCTCGGCCATGATCCTGTCGGAACACAGAATCTAACCGAGATCACCGCCGGGAAAGATACCTCGCTGGAGGTGGACGGGATACCGATAACCAAGCCAACCAACGTCATCAATGATGTTATTCCGGGGGTCACACTCAATCTGCTCAGCGCCAGCGACGGGCCGGAAAGATTGGATATCACCCGCGACACCGGGGCGGTGAAGACCTCCGTGGAAGATTTTGTAAAAGCCTATAACGAGTTGAAGAAAGTCGTCACCGACTTGACCGCATACAATGAGGCCACGAAAAAAGGGGCTGCATTGCAGGGCGATTCTGCCATGCGTTCGCTGGAGACGCAGATCGACAGCATTTTAAGCGCTCCTCTCGGCACTCCGGCCGGATCGCTGACGACCTTGTCGCAGATCGGCGTAAGCAAACAAACGAACGGCACGCTGGCCATTGACGCGACCAAACTCAACAACGCCATCGAAACCAAATTCACCGATGTTGCCGGTCTGTTTGCCGCTATCGGCAAAGCGAGCGACAGCCTGATCAGCTTTAAATCCACCGCCGCCACAACCATGCCCGGCAATTACCCTGTCTCCGTGACAGCATTGGCTAGCCAGGGTAAAACGCTCGGCAACGTGAACCTGAACGGGGGGGTAACGACAATAGACTCGAGTACTTCGGTCATGGCATCGATCGACGGCATTAGCGCGTCGGTTGCGCTGGTGCCGGGCTCTTATGGCGCAACGCAATTGGCTAAGATGGTGCAGGATACGATCAATGGCAGCAGTGCTTTTTCTTCACGTGGCAAATCGATTACGGCTTTGATCGATCGCAACGGCTTTTTGAATATCAAATCCAATGCTTATGGTTCCGTTTCTGCGGTCAGTTTGAGCGATGTTGCAGGCAAGGGCGCTCAGCGCACGGGAACGCCTGTGGCCGCTTTTATGGGAACTGCGCTTAACACTGCCGGTGCCGATGTGAAGGGCACGATCGGTGTGGATGAGCTGGGTGTAGGCGTCGCAGCCATAGGCTCCGGGCAGTTGCTAAAATCGAACACGGGAAAATCTGCCGGCTTGGAAGTCCAGATCGCGGGCGGTCAGCTTGGAGATAGAGGCACGATCAACTACACGCAAGGCTATGCCCACAAGCTCAACGATTTCGTCAACACCGCACTTGGCAATACCGGCGTACTCACCGGGCGCATGGACGGGCTCAGCGCAACGGTAAAAGGCATATCCAAAGAGCGCGATGCGATCAATGCGCGTCTGGTTTCAATCGAAGAACGTTATCGCAGGCAATATACAAAATTAGATGCCACACTAAGCAACATGAATACGACCAGCACGTACCTCTCTCAACAACTCGCGAAACTGTAAGCGGAGAACAAAATGAACATGAATGCAGCCATAAAAGCTTACTCCACTGTCGCTATCGAATCGAAGACGCATTCTTCCGATCCGCATAAGTTGATCTTGATGCTTTATCAGGGCGCATTGCTGTCCATCGCTTCGGCAAAAAATCAAATGATACGCAACGAGATCGCCGCCAAAGGCAAGTCCATCAGTCAGGCCATCGCGATCATCAACGAAGGCTTGAAAGCCAGTCTGGATATGAAGGTGGGGGCGCCTCTGGTGCAGAACCTGTCTGATCTGTACGACTACATGTGCCAACGTCTGCTGGTGGCCAATATGAAGAACGATACCGCCATTCTGGATGAAGTCAGCACGCTATTGATTGACTTGAGAGGCGCATGGGAAGGCATACGTCCAGCCGAATCGCAATCGCGCCCCCAAACAAGTTCACCGCAACAACCGGCAGCCAAGATGCCGCTGGTCTATGGAAGGATGTAAGGAATGAATCCCGTAATCGAAAAATATGAGTCGCTTGCCAACATCACCGGGAAAATGCGCGAAGCTGCGGCGCAGGGTGACTGGGATCTGCTCTCCGAGCTGGAGCTGCAATCCAGTGCCAAAGTGGCCGAGATGAAGGTGCTGGATCTGGCACCCATCAACGAAGCGACACGTTTGCGCAAAGTCGCGTTGATAAAAAAGATATTGGCGGATGATGCGGCCATCCGCAGTCAGGCCGAGCCTTGGATGGCGCAACTGCAACGCATCATGGGCAATGCCCGCAGCGAGAATCGTGTGCAAAAAGCTTACGGCAGTTTCTAGTCGTTAGACGTTAGTCGCTAGTTACAGTCGTCGCTTCGCGGCTTTGTTTTTTAACTAACGCCTAACGACTAGAGACTAACGACTAAAATGTTACCCACCGACGTTCTCAACACACTCAGGGCGCTTTCACTTAATGAAAAGCCGCTGATCACGGCGCTGCCGGACAAGGACACCAGTGGCAAGGGAGCGTTTGAGCTGGGCCAGAAAGTACAAGGGGCGATTCAGGCGGAAGTCAGTCCCGGCGTATTCAAAGTTCGCGTGCTCGAACAAATGATGCAGATGCAACTCCCTGCGAGCATCAAGAGCGGCGATGTCGTGGAGCTGCAAGTCATGTCTTTGCAGCCGCGCCTCACTTTCAGTCTGTCTGTTTCCGCCAATCCGCTTTCCACCCCCGAACAGTT
This sequence comes from Gallionellaceae bacterium, assembly GCA_041659125.1. Lineage (GTDB taxonomy): Bacteria > Pseudomonadota > Gammaproteobacteria > Burkholderiales > Gallionellaceae > PALSA-1006. Next base: position 3,768 of record JBAZYW010000058.1, read on the forward strand.
GAGCAACACTTCGCGTCTGCTCTCATCGCTTTCGCAGCAGCCGCTGGAAAAAGCCCACATACGCGCTACACACAGCGAGCCCTTGATGGCGGCGACGACAGACCTGCCCGACACTACTGCACTTGCCGGCAAGCTGCATGAATCTCTCAGCCAAAGCGGATTGTTCTACGAAGCGCATCAGGCGCAATGGATAGCCGGTGCGCGCAGTACGGCGCAATTGCTGCAAGAGCCGCAGAACCTGCTCACCGATACGGTTAAAACGGCGCTGGCCAATTTAAGCACTGCCACCGGCCATATTTCTGCGCAGCATGATAACGCTGCATCCGCCATCCCGAGTCAGCTGCAACCGCTGGTGCATCAGCAATTAAATGCACTGGAGACACGTCAGGTGTTGTGGCAAGGTCAGGCATGGCCGAATCAGAGAATGGACTGGGAGATACACGAGGAAACGCCCCGCCAAAGCGCATCGGGATATGAGGGGGCAGGAGGGCAGTGGGCCACGCAGATTCGGATGGATCTGCCCAGCCTGGGTGAAGTGGCGGCGATGTTGCGCTTCAGCAGCCGGGGCCTGAGCATCACCCTCGATGCGTCTGGCGACCAGACGCGCGCGTTGTTGGGTACGACCAGTTCGCAACTAACCGCCGCACTGTCCGAGCGCGGCATCACGGTCTCCAGCGCGCTGGTGGCTTCCCATGACAAGCCCTGACAAGCGCCAGATGGCGGTGGCACTCGCTTATCAAAGCGGCGATGCGGCGCCCAAGGTCGTGGCACGGGGCAGGGGCATCATCGCAAAAGCGATCATCGAACGCGCGAAGGAGCACGGCGTATTCGTGCATGAATCGGAAGATCTGGTCGGGATGCTGATGCAGGTGGAACTGGATGAGCATATCCCGCCGGAGCTTTACCTTGCTGTGGCGGAACTGCTGGCTTGGCTATACCGTTTGGAACACCGGGAAATCCCCTCTATTCCCGATATTAAACCCGGCAGCCCCAGATAAAATTACGACAGCCTTTGGAAGTTTCGAGGCAATAAGGTTCGTAAATATTTATTTGGATGGAGGCCTATCATGCTCAGAGAAAAAGAAATCCCGCTCAAGATTGAAGCATTTCCCCTTGGCGGTGACAGCGATTTCCTCATCCACTCTCAAATCGAAATAAAAAATATCCTGCAAACGATTTGCGAGCGCAACACGCGTAGCGCTTTGTATTACGACGGGCGAAGAAACTTTTTCCTGACCATGGTGCTTGCCGTGAATGAAGAGGGGATATGGATAGATCCGGCATCCAGATCGGCAGATAACCGGCACCTTCTCAATAGCGACGAAATCGTCTTCGTCAGCATCCACAACAACACCAAGGTTCAGTTTGTTGCGACTACGCCGTGGCAAGTCGCTTACGAGAGCGGCAACGCCATCTTCCTGCCGCTCCCGCAGCAGCTGCTGCGTTTGCAGCGCCGCGATTATTATCGCCTCGACGCCTTGCCCCAGCATCCGCTCAAATGCGTTCTCAATCCGTTGCAGGATCCGCATCACATCAAACATGAGGCGCGGGTTATGGATATCAGCGTGGGCGGACTTTCTCTCGTATGCCAGGAAAAAGACTTTGAGTTGACGCCCGGAAGCATCTATCCCGATTGCGAGATCGACCTGCCGGAGGTTGGCACATTGACGGCCACGCTTCAGGTTAAAAACATATTCGATGTCACGAGTCGTGCCGGCAAAGTGAACCGGCGCGCGGGTTGCGTATTCGTCAAGCCGGGCAGGGAGACGACCTTGCCGTTACAGCGGTATGTCGCGCAGATGCAGCGTCAGGCTGCCGTGACGGGTGCCAATAGATAATTGGAAAGCAGCGATTGAATCCGCAGGCAGGGATTTTTACAGGATAATACGCATCAAATTTTAACGTCGGCGGATATTTAAACATGAGCACATTGCACGAGGACGCAGCAGAGCCGCATTATCTGGGGCAGTTCATTCCGCTGCACTGCCATCACAATATGCTGATGGACAAAAACCGCATGGATAATTTCAAAGCGGCTATTGAATTTACCGTTTTCGAGGGCGCGAAAGTCCTCGAACTCGGCGGCGGCACGGGCGTGATGTCGTGTCTCGCCGCAGCCAAAGCCAGCAAAGTCTGGTGTGTGGAATTCAACCCCGACCTTGTCGCTGAATCGCGGCGCTTTCTGGCGCTCAACGCAAACGGACACAAGGTCGAAGTCATCCACGCCGACGCTTTCGAATACCTGCCGCCCGAACCTGTGGATGTCGTTATCTGCGAGATGATCCACGTCGCCATGCTGCGCGAAAAACAGGTGGAGATGATCGAGGCATTCAAGACCCGCTACCGCCAGCGCTTCGGCGACAAGCTGCCGGTGTTTATTCCCACCGCAGTCATCATGGCGCTGCAGCCCTTGCAGCAGGACTACAATTTTTCCGGTTTCCATGCGCCCATCATCCAGTTCCAGCGCGTACATGCCGAGCATCCCGGCGCGATAGAGCTGGCTGCCCCGCAGACTTACAGTATTCTGGATCTGACCCAGCCGACCTCGCGCGAAATCGCATGGGAAGGCACGTTCAAGCTGGAGCGCGAGGGCACGGTGAATGCCCTGCGCTTTTTTACCAAAAATATTCTGGCTATTGATGCGCAGCACTCCACCACCATCGACTGGGTTATCGACTATCTGGTGTTGCCGTTGAGCCAGCCCGTCGCTGCCCAAGCCGGAGACGAATTGCACGTCTCGTTCCGTTACTTCGCCGGCAACTCGATTCAATCGTTGGAAAAAAATATACGTGCCACACTGAACATTTCTGCAAAGAAATAATGCGCATTCAGACCGCAGGTCAATTTATACAGATTGGGTTGGCGCACCATCAGGCAGGCCGGTTGGAGCAGGCCAACGAAGCTTACCGGCAGGCACTCCATGAAAACCCCAACCATCCCGATGCGCTGCACCTGCTCGGCATGCTGGCCCACCAGGTAGGCGATAACACGCTCGCCTGCGACCTCATCAATTTGGCGATACACGCCAATCCGGACGCCCCGATCTTTTGCTGCAATCTGGGGATCGTGCTGCAGGCACAAGGCAAATACGAGGAAGCCATCGCGAGTTTTCGCAAGGCACTCGCCATCGACCGGAGCAATGCGCTGTTCCATTACAACCTCGCCCATGCTTTGCAGACACAAGGGCAATTGGCGGATGCCGCCGCCAGCTACCGTCAGGCGCTCGTGCTGGCACCGCAGCATGTCGAAGTGCACAGCAATCTGGGGCACACATTGCGCGCGTTGGGCGAGCTGGATCAGGCCGTTGCTTGCTACCGCAGTGCGTTGAGCCTTGCGCCCGGACTCGCAGAAATGCATTTCAATCTGGGGGCTGCACTGAACGAGCGGGGCGAACTTGATGCCGCCATTGAGCATTACCAGAGCGCGATTGCGCTCTTTGCGGACTATGCACAGGCGCATTGCAATCTGGGGGCTGCACAGTTGGCGCAGGGAAAATTTGAGGCCGCCGTTGCAAGCTACCAGCGCACCCTCGCGGTCAACCCCGAAATGACCGAAGCCCATTACAACCTGGGCATCGCTTTGCAGGCGCAAGATAAACTTGATGCCGCGATTGCAAGCTATCGCCGCGCGCTTGAACTCCAACCCGGTTTCGTCGAGGGTTATTGCAATCTGGGCAATGCCCTGCGCGCGCAAGGCCAATTGCAAGCTGCCGCCGAGTGTTACCAAAAAGCACTCGCCATTAAACCGGACTATGCGAAGGCATATAGCAACCTGCTCTTTCTTCTGGGCTACCACGCCACCATCCCGCCCGCGCAATACCTGACGCAAGCGCGCGCATGGGAGCGCACTTGTTTGACGCCACAGATCAGAGAAGCCGCGCGGGAAAAAAGATTCGCACATTTGCCGCTGGCCGGACGGCGCTTAAAAGTAGGCTATGTTTCCGGCGATTTCCGCAAACATGCCACCAGCTATTTTGCAGAGCAGTTATTTGCGCAGCACGACCATGCCCGTATCGAACTCTTCGCCTACTCGAACAATCATGTGCGCGATGACGTTACCGAGCGTCTGAACAAGCTGGTGGATCACTGGCTACCCATAGCGGGCATGTCCGACCTCGCGTTATGCGAGCGCATCGTGGCGGACGGCATCGACGTGCTCATCGACCTCTCCGGTCATTCGGCACACAACCGCCTCGGCGTTTTTGCACAGCGCGCAGCACCCGTGCAGGCGACGTATCTGTATTTCGCCAGCACGGGTCTGTCGGAAATGGATTACTGGATCGGCGATGCGATACTGACGCCGCCCGAGCTGGATGAGCACTTCAGCGAGCAAGTGTGGCGGCTCCCGCGCACATGGCTGTCTTACAAAACCATCGCCGCAGCACCTGCCATCAACTGGCATCCTGCCGACGCGGGCATCATCAGGCTGGGCTGTTTCAACAATCTGGGCAAGATCACCCCGCAGACGTTGCGTCTCTGGGCGCAAGTGCTGCATGCGCTTCCCGAAGCATGTTTGCTACTCAAGAATAAAGACCTCGCCGACGCGGGCAACCGGCAGCGCATTCTGGCCGAGCTGGCCGCGCACGGCATCGATGCAAAACGCATCGAACTGCAACCCGGCTCGGACTGGGCCGATTACATGGCGCAGCACGACAGGCTGGATATCGCACTCGACCCCGTAGGCGGACATGGAGGAGGAACCTCGACTTGCGACGCGCTGTGGATGGGCGTACCCGTCATACATTTACTGGGAGAGCATGTCGGTGCGCGCTTCGCAGCCTCGATGCTGAACGCCATCGGACACAGCGAGTGGATCGCGCGCTCGGAGGCCGAATACATCGGCAAGATAATCGCACTCGCCAAAAACGTGGAACTGCGCCAACAGCTACGTTTCTCCCAACGCGATGCAATGGCGCGTAGCGCGTTGTGCGATGCCCAAGGCCTCGCGCGTGCGCTGGAAGACGCCTATTCCGGCATGTATGAACGCTGGCTCGAATCTTCATCGAATAACGGGATGGCCGGATAACCGTGGGTACCATCAATAAATTATTGCACCGGCGCAAAGCACTGTCCCAGCCGTTAAAAACGCCGGATGATTTTGTAGGCAGCCACACCAAAGAAAAGAAACGAATGACCAGAGGTTCACGTATGCAAAAAATCAGCGTCCCGGATTACTACCCGAAATTTAATTGCACCGGCTCCAAGTGCGAAGACACCTGCTGCAGCGGCTGGTGGAATGTGAGCGTCGATTACGACACCTATCAAAAATACCAGCGGAACAAACAGCCGGAATTAGCGCCGCTGTTTAAACTTGCGATCAGCAAAAACACCTTGCCCAGCGCCGACAAGAAAAATAATTTCGGCATGATAAAAATGAAACCGGATGGAGAGTGCTTCTTTTTGCAGCAAGACAAACTCTGTGCGATCCACAACCACATGGGGGCGCAGGGACTCAGCGACACTTGCCGGCTTTATCCGCGCTATCTCAACCAATTCGGTTCGCAGCGCGAGAACGCACTCGGTATCTCCTGCCCGGAGGCCGCACGGCTTGTCCTGTTAAATCCGCAGCCGATGCAATTCATAAAGATGGCCCCGGAACCCCCAATCGACGACAAGCCGTTCACCTCCTACCGCTTCCCCTTGCAGGGCGAGGGAGACCCCGAACAAATCGCCGTGTTGAACGACTTTCGCATCGTCATCGTTGCGATTCTGCAATTCCGCGAAATCAGTCTGGGCGCGCGCGTAATGTTGCTCGGCTTCTTGCTGGAAGATGTCAACAAAATCGCTTTTTCCGAGGACTTTGCCCATGCTTCGGAGCTGTTGCCCACGCTTGAATCTTTCATCGGCATGCTCTCGCATCCTGCACAACTCGAAGCCCAGTTTGCGCAGATCGATCCGAATATTCCGCGCAAACTCGAAGTCGTTACCAAACTCATCGAACAGTCATTGACGGACAGAGCTTCGGAGCGCTTTCAGGAATGTTTGCGTGCCGCAGCCGAAGGCCTTGCCGCCGGAAAAGATTCCGCAACGGATGGCGCAATGTCCGGCCGCTATAAGCAAAGCTACGACGCGTTCTACCGCCCCTTCTTTCATGACAAGGAATACATCTTCGAGAACTATCTGGTGAACCAGGTGATCACCCGACTGTTCCCGTTCACGCGCGGAGCGTATCTCGACCTGTACCGTGAAATGGTGTGTAACCTCTCCGTCATTCAGGTGCTGCTGGTCGGCATGGCCGCGAAACACAAGGGCCTGAATGAAGAGCTGGTCATCCAGCTGTTCCAGACCTTTGCGCGCAACTCGAATCACAACAGAAGCCATCTGGATAATTTGATCGCCTCGCTGCGCGCCGAAGCGCAGGATACTTTCGTTCATGTCATGTGGATGCTGAAGGAAACGGAACGCTGATTGGATAGATAAAAACTGAAGTGAGAAAGGCGCAAGCCCAACTCATCAGGTCGTGCAATTTAATTATGTAATGCTTGATAGCAGAGGCTCGCGATGGGCGGCTTCGTGGACGGAGCGGTCATCCGATGCTACCTCCTAATCGATATGGATTCGGTTAAAATCTGATCAAGTTCAAACTACATCAAGCCCGTGAACATGAGAAAAGCTAAACTACGTCCCCTGTTCACTCTCCTCATCGCGACAGCTTCCCGAATATGTTTCGGTCGGAAGCCAGAAGTTGACTCACACGCGGTCGGTCGAGGCTGGAATCTCCCAGCTATTTGATTGAAGCTCAGCCTAGAACGTTCTGTTCCATGTGACTGAGGTCGAATCGGACTGCACTGAAACTTTCAGACGATCAGTTTCCATCACCGCAGCGCCTGGATGGTAGGAAATTTTCATTTGCCCGTTATTCAGGCTCATCCGCCGATAAAGTAGTGCGCTCAATACATTGACAAGTTCTTTTTGACTTTGAGTCAACGCGGTGGCCGATTGATTGGACATCGCCAACTGTTGTGAGGGAAAGGCTGAGTTATCGGACTTGAAGTCTGAATACACTACACTGTCGTGCCCATGCTTTTCCGGCACATAAAGCACGTAATGCATCGCTACAGACGCGTGTTTGGTTGCATGAGAATGTTTATGCGTTTCGGCCGCATGCGCAGCAAAGGAAGCCCCGAAGAACAACAAACCTGTATAGAAGTTGCGCATCATATCCTCCGTTGGTTGGAAGGAAACTGCGAATCTACCTATAAATATTATCCGCCTCTGATTAAATAATACA
>JBAZYW010000059.1:0-10129 GCA_041659125.1 Gallionellaceae bacterium
GCGCGAAAATAATTTGGCAGAACTGCGCAAACGCTATATTTCCAATCCGAAGCACTGGGGGCGGATTTTTTCCGGCCTCAATACCGAACATGTAGTTTATTCCTTCGAGACAGTTGCCAGATCCGCAGAAGGACATGAAATCTCGTGTCGTCTGATATGGAAATTCGGCGCAAATCCGGCTGGCGTTTGCACGGATAAGGAAAACACAGAGTTTCCGGTACGTTTTGATCAGCATTAAGGGGTAGATGATGGCTGATTGTTGCAATGACAAAGCATGCGAGATCGACGCACTTCGAACTCGCCAAAGCTCGACACTCAAGATAGTGCTGGGTATCAATGCCGTCATGTTCGTCGTAGAACTGACGGCGGGACTGCTCGGTAACTCGATCTCGCTGGTGGCGGATTCGCTGGATATGCTGGGCGATGCCATGGTGTATGGCTTCAGTCTTTACGTGGTCGCGCGCAGCGCCACCATGAAAGCCAGGGCGGCACTGCTCAAAGGAATCATCATGGCGGCCTTTGGCTTCTTCGTCCTCGGGCAGGCGCTTTACCGGATTGCTTATCCGCAGCTTCCCGTGTTCGAGACTATCGGGGCAATCGGCTTGCTGGCGCTTGCCGCGAATGGCACGTGTTTTCTTCTGCTCTGGCGGCATCGCGCGGATGACATCAATATGAGTTCGGTTTGGTTGTGTTCCCGCAACGACATCATTGCGAATGTCTCGGTCTTGTTTGCCGCCGTGGGCGTGTGGCTCACCCGTTCCGGCTGGCCTGACATCCTGATTGGACTGGCACTTGCCGCACTCTTTTTGCGCTCGGCGCTGCACGTATTACGCGAGGCAAGCAAGAAACTCCGGGGCGTTCGCACAAAAAACAACCCTGATAATTTCAACGTATGAAAGAAACAATATGAGCATTTTTAAACAGCTGATGATCTCCCTAACACTGGAACTCGCAAGTGCGAACGCGGCAACCGAGTAAGCCGCACCAAGAGCGCATGACTTTTTCATGCACCACACGAAGCGGGAGGAAGCGATGAGGAAATATCAAAAAGGAGAAGTCATGTTGGTGGTGATGGTCGTGATGATGGGGGCTGTCTGGCTGGTCAGCGGACACATGGGCATGATGGGGCATGGCGAACACTCTGAAAAACAGGCGGAAACCGCGCAGCCGATAAGGAACGAACTCTCGTCGCCCCCACCTGCATCGCCAGAACAACAGCACTAAACGGTAACAACTTGAGGTGATAAACATGCTTGAGACTATTCCTAATTGGCATCCGGCGCTGGTGCATTACCCGATTGCCTTTGCCACAGCTGCCGTAGTTTTTATCGCCATCGGTTTGGCATACAAAAACAGATCATGGGCGATGCAGTGCCTGATGACGGGACGATGGATGTTATGGAGTGCAGCCTTGTTTGGACTCATCACCGCTGCGCTCGGCTGGTTCGCCTACAACAGCATTGGGCATGACGCGGTGAGTCATGCGGCCATGATTCTGCATCGCAATTGGGCGCTGGGAGCCTTGGCTCTATTGCTTGCGCTTGCCTCTTGGGATGTGTGGCGCAGTCGTTCCGGCAAGATGCCATCACAAGTTTTTCTGGTATTGCTGGTTGCGGCATGGCTGCTGGTGATGAGCACAGCTTGGCACGGTGCTGAGCTGGTGTATCGCCATGGCCTTGGTGTGATGGCTTTACCCGATGTCCATACCGAGCAAGACACTGCTCCGCACAATGCGGGAGAGCATGAACATGAGCACACGCATTAACTTTTATCATCGCTGTAATTACATAAAGGAGAGCAAGATGCAAAAAGTAGCTGTATTGATAATCCTGTTAATTTTAAGCGGCTGTATGGGGTCGCATGTCGGCATGGGTCATGGTAATAGTGAGAGCAGCGGGGGTTCTCACCAACATTAGGGGCAACACGATTTAGTGTGCCAATATGATTGATGTTTAAACAGAATTTCTGATAGGCATCAAACCCAATGTAGTAGTTTAATTTTTGAAAGCAGGTGTTTGAACACGTTTATCCATGATTGTTGCAGCACATTTATTTAACCGTAATTCTTAGGAGAACAAAATGAAACTGAAGACAACTCTACTCGCCGTCACATTGGCTGCATTCACCGCTTCTTCTGCAATCACGTTTGCCGCCGAAGGACTTCCTGCCGATACAAAATCTGAAACTCCAAAGACAGAGAAAGCCAAAACAAAGAAGCCGGTTAAAAAGCACAGCCACATGGAAGAAAAGACCGGAATGCCGATGCCAGAACCAGTTGCGGGCTCAACTACAACCAGTTCTGATAAGCCCGAAGCAGACAAACATGACCACACGAAAGACAGGCACTAAGCATATCGTCTGTAGCGCGGCAGGATTGCTGCCGCGCACTGAAGTGCGCTGGTATAAATCGCGAACACGGCTTTAAATGATGCACGGATAAAGGAGAGCGCTATGACTACCGATCCAGTTTGCAAAATGCAGGTCGCCGTTGCCAACGACACCCTGCATACCGATGTTGCCGATAAACGTTATTACTTTTGTTCACAGCACTGCCAGGAAAAATTCCGGGCCAGTCCGGCTGCATACATTGAGCCAGCGGTGAAAATCACCGGCCATGCTGCCGCGCTCTATACCTGTCCGATGCATCCGGAAATTCGCCAATCTGCTCCGGGCAACTGTCCCAAGTGCGGCATGGCGCTTGAGGAAGTAACAACGGCTACAGCGGCAAATGGAATCGCCAGACCGCTTCAATTCGGAATGGGCGCATGTCTGTTATTGCTCGCCATTTATTTTGCAGTGGTCGGTTTGATTTCCGGAATGGACTTCGCATTTGAACAATTCGCGAAATACTGGTTTTTCATCGTACCCCTTGCGCTGGGCTTCGGGCTTCAGGTCGGCCTTTTCACACACCTTAAACATATTGCCGGGCAGCATGGTGCGACAGGCAAGGTGGTGGCGGTATCCGGCACGACCTCTACGGCTGCAATGGTTTCCTGCTGTGCACATTACCTGACCAACATTTTGCCCATTCTCGGTGTCACCGGTTTTCTCGCTGTAGTTGCAGAATACCAAGTCGAGTTGTTCTGGCTCGGGCTTGCATTTAACGCCGCCGGTGTCATGTACATCTTGTCCAAAGTTATTAACGCCTCACGGGAGCATAAAAAATGCTGAAAAAACTTTTTGCCAGTTTAGCGGTTGCCGCAATAATTGCCTTGCCCTGCACCTCTGACATCGTGGCAGCGAAAATGGGTTATGCCCCGCAAATAAGCGACAAGCAGAACATTAAGCTAACCGTTGTTCCGCAAAACATCCCGAAAGCAGAAAAGAATTGGGATTTTGAAGTGACCATGGAGTCACACACACAGGCATTGAACGATGACTTAACCAAGTCCGCCGTACTCACTGCTGACGGAAAGCAATACCTGCCGGTAGCATGGGAAGGTGCGCCGCCGGGAGGTCATCACCGCAAGGGCTTATTGCGTTTCAAGGTGATTGCTCCAATGCACGCCTCAATGAAACTGCAAATACGTCTGGCAGGCGATGCGCTTCCAAGAAGTTTTGAATGGGTACTGAAGTGAGACGCTAAAACATTTATCTCAATCACCGGAAAGGGGCATGTCATGGCAACTGATCCTGTATGCGGTATGACGGTAACTCCCGACAGCCGTTACCGCCATGACCATGGCGGACACACTTATCTGTTTTGCAGCACGAAGTGTCTGACAAAATTCCAGACATCTCCGACCGACTATATCGACACGCCTCCCGCACCACCCTCGACGCACACCGGGGGAAATATCTACACTTGCCCGATGCATCCCGAGGTTCGACAAAACTCTCCGGGCAACTGCCCGAAATGCGGCATGACACTGGAACCTATTGCGCCTGTCGCAACGTCCCCAAGCTCTACCGAATACACCTGTCCCATGCATCCCGAAGTGGTGCGTACCGAGCCAGGTAGCTGCCCCAAATGCGGCATGGCATTGGAACCGCGCAACGCAGCGTCGGAAGACAACACCGAATTGAACGACATGACGCGCCGCCTCAAGGTGAGCGCGATACTGGCCCTGCCGGTATTCATCATGGCGATGGTCTCCGATCTCGCACCGCAATTCGTACCGGATTCTGTTTCGATGACCGCATTGCAGTGGTTTGAATTCGCACTGGCTACGCCGGCAGTGCTGTGGGGCGGCTGGCCGATCTTCCGGCGCGGTTATGAATCCGTGGTCAACCGCAGTCTCAACATGTTCACCCTGATCGCGCTCGGTGTCGGCGTAGCGTGGACATACAGCGTGGTGGCGATGCTGCTGCCGGGAATTTTTCCGCCGGCGATGCGCAGCATGGGCGAGACGGTGCCGGTATATTTCGAGGCTGCCGCAGTCATCATGGCTTTGGTGCTGCTCGGACAGGTGATGGAGTTACGCGCACGCAGCCAGACCAGTGCCGCGATCAAACTGCTGCTCGGCCTTGCGCCCAAAACTGCACGCATCGTGCGCGCCGATGGCAACGAAGAAGACATCCCGCTGGAACATGTACAGCCGGATGATGTGCTGCGCGTGCGTCCCGGCGAGAAGGTGCCGGTAGATGGAGTAGTACTGGAAGGCGCAAGTGCGCTGGACGAGTCCATGGTCACCGGCGAATCCATTCCAGTGGAAAAGACTGCGGGTGCAAGATTGATCGGTGCGACCGTGAACGGCACAGGCAGCCTGCTGATGCGTGCCGAGCGCGTCGGCGCTGACACACTGCTGGCGCAGATCGTCCACATGGTGAGCGAGGCGCAGCGCAGCCGCGCGCCTATTCAACGGCTGGCCGATGTTACTGCCGGATATTTTGTGCCTGCGGTAATCGGCGTTGCACTCGCCACACTGGCGGCATGGGGTATCTGGGGGGCGGAGCCGCGTTTGGCGCATGCCATCGTCAATGCGGTTGCGGTGCTCATCATCGCCTGCCCTTGCGCACTGGGACTGGCTACGCCGATGTCCATCATGGTCGGCACCGGGCGTGGCGCTCAGGCTGGCGTGCTGATCAAAAATGCCGAAGCACTGGAAACCATGGAGAAGGTAAACACACTGGTGGTAGACAAAACCGGCACGCTTACCGAAGGCAAGCCAAAACTGACCTCTGTCATTCCTCTGGCCGGATTCGATGAAAGTGTAGTGCTGCGGCTGGGTGCCAGTCTGGAGCGCGCCAGCGAGCACCCGCTGGCGGCAGCGATTGTGAGCGGTGCACAGAAAAAAGGCATCGCACTCACAGCGGTGAGCGAGTTCCGTTCGATCACCGGCAAAGGCGTGGCGGGAATAGTTGAAGGACACTCTGTCGCGCTGGGTAACCTCAAACTTTTTGAAGAGTTACGCATTGCTGCGGGCGACTTGCCCGCGCGCGCCGAAGCCTTGCGCAGTGACGGCCAGACCGTGATGTTGCTGGCAATTGACGACAAGGCGGCGGGACTGATCGGTGTGGCCGATCCGGTCAAAGAGTCTACTGCAGAGGCGATCCGCGCCCTGCATGCAGAAGGCATACAAGTCATCATGCTCACCGGCGACAACCGCATCACGGCGCAAGCGGTGGCAAAGAAATTGGGTATCGACCGCGTAGAGGCGGAAGTGCTGCCCGAACAGAAGGCTTCCATCGTCAAGCAACTGCAAGCGCAGGGACGCATCGTGGCGATGGCGGGTGACGGTATCAATGATGCGCCAGCGTTGGCGCAAGCACAGGTGGGCATCGCCATGGGCACCGGCACCGATGTGGCGATGGAAAGCGCGGGCATCACGCTGATCAAAGGCGACCTAAACGGCATTGTGCGTGCAGTGCGCTTGAGTCGCGCCACCATGCGCAACATCCGCCAAAATTTATTCTTTGCGTTCATCTACAACGTACTCGGCATCCCTGTTGCTGCGGGCGTGCTGTACCCTTTCTTCGGGCTGCTGCTCTCCCCCATTATCGCGGCGGCGGCGATGAGTTTCAGTTCGGTATCGGTAATTGGCAATGCGTTGCGGCTGCGCCGCGTTGCACTTTAAGAAGGTTGCCATGACTGACCGGAATGAAATATCGCATCACTCCAGAGCACGTTGGGTGTTGTATGGTTTTCTCGCAATAGCCGGGTTTCTGCTCTTTACCGAACACCGCGCACACCTGCTTGGAATCTTGCCCTATCTGTTCTTGCTCGCCTGCCCGCTGATGCATCTGTTTATGCACCATGGACATGGCGGGCATGGGCAGCATACACATCATCATGAACCCTCCGAAGGAGAGTCAAAATGAACATGAATACCTCCGCCTATGGCTTGTGGTCGCTGGTCATAATCAACTCGGCCGTGTTCATCATTTTCGCATTCAGCTTCACCAAGCCGAAGACTCCGCGCGACTGGCGCTCATTCAGTGCATTCTCTGCCTTCATCGTGGCGCTGTTCGCCGAGATGTACGGCTTCCCGCTAACTATTTATTTACTGTCCGGCTGGTTGCAAACCCGCTATGCCGGGGTTGATGTTTTTTCCCATGAGGCGGGTCACCTTTGGCACACCCTGCTCGGCTGGAAGGGCGACCCGCATTTCGATCCGTTGCACATTTTGAGTATCGTCTTCATCGGTGGCGGCTTCATTCTCCTGTCGGCCGCCTGGAAAGTGCTGTATCAAGCGCAAAGAAACTATCAACTGGCAACCACGGGGGCTTATGCCAGAATCCGCCATCCCCAATACGTTGCTTTCGTGCTCATAATGTTTGGATTTTTACTGCAATGGCCGACTTTGTTGACACTACTGATGTTCCCGATACTGATATGGATGTATGTACAACTGGCTCATGCCGAAGAACAGGACGCGCTGGCGATGTTCGGCGACGAATATCAGCGCTATTTGGATGACACCCCGGCATTCATTCCATCCCGAAAAAATGCTGTGTAAAACTGTATGCAAGCGAAGTAAAACACCCGTGCGGCAATAGAAAGTTAACCATGAGCGAAGTGATTTTGCATTCCACCATCACCTGTCCACAGTGCGGGCATCAGGAAGAAGAAACCATGCCTACCGATGCCTGCCAGTGGTTTTACAAATGTAAAAATTGTGGTGCAGTGCTGCGACCCAAACATGGCGATTGCTGCGTGTTCTGTTCTTTCGGCACAGTGAAATGTCCGCCGCTTCAGCTTAACACTCACAAACATTGCTAAAGTGAGGCACCGATATTTATAGGTAAGTGCTACGTAAAATCTTCTTATTCTTCATCCAGCAGCTTCCCCGCCACCGCCCAATTCTCTTCCGCCAGCTCGTCGAAGGTGATGTAAGTATAAGACGCAGGCTTGTGGGCGATACGTTCCAAGGTGTCGGTAATTTCAGCGGCGATTTTGGCTTTCTGTTCGCGGCTCAGGGTTCCCGCGAGGCGAATGTTCACATAGGGCATTTTTCTCTCCTTGTTCTCTCAATGTAAAAGAGGCCTTGATTTCTCAAGGCCTCTTTTGTGCTGCGCGTCTTGCTGCGACGCTGTTAGATGCTGTAGTACATTTCAAACTCAACCGGGTGAGTCGTCATACGGATCTTATTCACTTCTTCCATCTTCAACGCGATGAAGGCGTCAATGAAGTCGCTGGAGAACACACCGCCGCGTGTCAGGAACTCGCGGTCCTTGTCCAGTGCGGCCAAGGCTTCGTCCAACGATGCGCACACGGTTGGGATCTTTGCATCTTCTTCCGGTGGCAGGTCGTACAGGTTCTTGTCAGCAGGGTCGCCGGGGTGAATCTTGTTCTGGATACCATCCAAACCGGCCATCATCAGCGCGGAGAAACACAGGTACGGGTTCGCTGTCGGATCGGGGAAACGTGTTTCGATACGGCGTGCCTTGTCGCTGGCAACGTGAGGAATACGGATCGAAGCGGAACGGTTCTTTGCCGAGTAAGCCAACTTCACCGGAGCCTCGTAGTGAGGAACCAGACGCTTGTAAGAGTTAGTGCCGGGGTTGCAGATCGCGTTCAGCGCCTTGGCGTGCTTGATGATACCGCCGATGTAGAACAGTGCAGTTTCAGACAGACCGGCATAGCCGTTGCCTGCGAAAGTGTTCTTGCCCGCTTTCCAAATGGACTGGTGCACGTGCATACCGGAACCGTTGTCACCAACGATTGGCTTGGGCATAAAGGTAGCTGTCTTGCCGTACTGGTGCGCAACGTTATGTACCACATACTTCAACGCTTGAGTTTGGTCGGCGCGCTTCACCAGCGTGCTGAACTTGGTGCCGATTTCGCATTGTCCGGCAGTGGCCACTTCGTGGTGATGCACTTCAACTTCGATGCCGATGTCTTCCAGAGCTAGGCACATTGCAGCGCGGATGTCGTTCAGGCTATCAACGGGAGGAACGGGGAAATAGCCGCCTTTAACTACTGGACGGTGGCCGGTGTTGCCGCCTTCAAACTTCTCGCCGGAAGCCCATGCCGCTTCTTCGGAATTGATCTTAACGAAGCAACCGGACATGTCGGTGTTCCAGTTCACGGAGTCAAAAATGAAGAATTCCGGCTCGGGGCCAAAGAATGCAGTGTCGCCAAGACCGGAAGACTTCAGATAAGCCTCGGCACGTTTAGCGATAGAACGCGGATCGCGGTCATAACCTTTACCATCGGATGGCTCAACGACGTCGCAGGTGATCACCAAAGTTGGCTCGTCCATGAACGGATCCAGATACGCGGAAGTAGGATCCGGCATCAGCAACATGTCGGAAGCTTGAATACCCTTCCAGCCGGCGATGGAGGAACCGTCGAAAGCATGGCCTTCGGTAAACTTCTCTTCGCCGAAATACTTGGCTGGCACACCTACGTGCTGCTCTTTGCCGCGCGTGTCGGTAAAACGCAAATCGACGAATTTATATTCACCGCCTTGGATGGACTTTATGGCTTCAGCTGCTGACTTGAACATCTCACTCTCCCAATAATTATCTAAACGAATAACAAAAAATTCCTAGGCGATCTCAGCACAAATTGTGCCAACCACTCTTCAGCTACAAGGCGCGCATTCTGCCATATTCACCCCGTCAAATGGGTAAAAAAGTACGCCCAGAGATAGGGCATCAAAAACCGGCGCGCACTATTTTGGTGCGCAGTAGCGGTAAAACTGAATGTGACGGAAATAGGGGTCGTCCGCAACAAGCGCGGCACATTTCTGTTCAAGGGCGGCAATGGTAGCTGGGTTCGTATATTGGTCGGCATCAAGAAGCAACTCGGCGTCAACCTTGCCGCTCAGATAATGCAGCACGACGCGGTTATTGGAGAAATCGAATTCGCTGCCCAAGCGGTCGGCGAGGTGTTTAAGCAAGGTTTCGCGTGGCGGCAAATGGGCATTGGGCTTGGCCAATATATCTTCCTCGGGGTCGATATGCACCATCACATCCATTACGTGATGTTGGCGCAGCACCGCAGCACGCGCCGCTTCCGCGATGTAGTGACCTTCCGATACGCTGACCTTGGGATCGACCATGATGTGCGCGTCCACCAATGCATTGTCGGCCATCTTGCGCGTGCGCAAATCATGCAGACCGACTACCCCGGGAACGGACCTCAAGGTGTGACGGATAGCGCGCACCTCTTCCTCGGCTAATCCCGTATCGACCAGTTCGGCCAACGCGTCGCGCGCGAACTTGATGCCCATGTGCGCAATCATCACGCCCACCACGGCGGAAGCAACCAGGTCGAGAAAGGTGTAGCCGAGAAGGTTACCGACGATACCGACGATGACCACCAGAGACGACGCGGCATCCGAACGCGCATGCCAGGCATTCGCCACCAGCATCTGCGAGCGCACGCGCTGTGCCACGGCCAGCATGTAACGGAACATCCCCTCCTTCGCCGCCAGCGCGATCATAGCGACCCACAGAGTGAAGGGCTGTACCGCCTGCACGTGCTCGGGATGCTGCAAACGCGTGCCTGCGGCGATGAGCAAACCGACACCCAGCGCCGCCAAACTGGCACCGAGAATCAACGACGTGGCCGTTTCGATGCGCGCATGTCCATACGGATGGTTGGCATCGGCATGACGATTGCCGTGACGATTGGCAAACAACACCAGAACATCCGACAACAAGTCCGCCAGAGAATGCATACCGTCCGCCATTAACGACTGCGATTTGCCGAAGAAGCCGGCCAATACCTGCATGATGG
>JBAZYW010000059.1:10139-10986 GCA_041659125.1 Gallionellaceae bacterium
TAAAGCCAGATTGATAAAGATGCTGACCCAAGTGCTTTTGCGTGCCGCAGCAAAACGCACAGGATGAGCCGGTTCGAAAGCGACCGACATATCGTGGGAATGCGAGTGAGTGTGATTTTTCATTGGCATTGGGTATAGTGAGAGCGTCGGCGCGGAGAATAACATTTGCGCCCCTAACATTGAACATAAACGGGAAGTCAGATCATGGGAAAAATCACCGCAATACTGGAACAAGCACAACAACGGGGGAAACAGGGTAGCCTGGCCTACTCCGGCGCGCTGCTGCCGAATGAGGCACACCAACTCACCCAATTGGCACCCGGCGCAAAGCTGGTGGATGTACGCTCCAAAGCCGAACTGGACTTTGTAGGGCGCATTCCGGGCGCTATTGAAATCGAATGGGCGACATATCCGGGCATGGTTGCCAACCCGAATTTCATGGCCGCGCTGGAACAACAAGTGGATAAAGAGGCTCTGGTGATGTTCATTTGCCGCACCGGGGTTCGCTCGCACAACGCGGCGATTGCCGCTGCTAATATCGGTTACAACGAGAGCTACAACGTAATTGAAGGTTTTGAAGGCGACAAAGACACTGCGGGGCATCGCAATGCCGTGAACGGATGGCGTGCCGCGAAACTGCCTTGGCAACAGAGCTAAAACGCCTAGGCTACAAGCCACCCGAACCAAGCCACGATTGAATTTGATCGTGGCTTTTTAATTGCGTTAATAATAATCCTCTTCGCGCTGGTGGCGCACCGCGATAATCGTCACGGTCTCATCCTCCTCAATCTCGAATAGCGCAACATAGCCTGCTGTACCAAAAGGAATCAGCAATTCACGCAGAAAA
>JBAZYW010000060.1:0-1140 GCA_041659125.1 Gallionellaceae bacterium
CGGATGAAGTTTAACCAGCTCGTACTCGACGGAATTGAGCGTACCGGGCTTGCTGAGGATCTCAGCGGGAGTGCGTATTTTTCCCAAGTCGTGAATGGTGGCCGCAAGGTAGAGACCGTGAATCTTGTCTTCGGCAAGTCCCATTTCACGGGCAATAGCCGTGGCAAGCACCGCCACCCGCCGCTGATGACCTGCGGTATAAAGATCGCGCGCCTCGACTGTGGCGGCAATGGCTTCGATGGTCTGAAACAAGGTTTGCTCCAGCTTTTCCGCACTGGCACGACGCTCCTGCTCGGCCAGTTTGCGCCCGGTAATATCGCGGTCAATGCCGCGATAACCGCTGAAAATGCCTTGCGCATCCACAATCGGCGTACCGCTGGTCTCCAAAAAAACCTCCCGTCCATCCTTGTGCCGATTGACGTTCTCCCACAGCCGGAATGGCTTCCTCTCCGCCACAATGGAATCGAATCTCTCCTTGCCCCGTGCCGCGTCGTGCGGCGCCATCAATTCAAACGGCGTCTTGCCGATAACCTCCCCTGCGCTATAACCCAGCAGGTCATACACCTGCGGACTACAGTAGGTGTAAACAGCTCGCTCGTTGATCTCCCATATCCAGTCGCTGGTACTTTCCACCAGAGAGCGAAACCTCTCCTCGCTTTCCCGGAGTGCCTTCTCTGCCGCCTTGCGCGCGCGCGCACCTTGCTCCGCCGACAGCGCCCGTTGCACTGCGGGAGCCAGTCGCGCCAAACGATCCTTCAACACATAATCCTTGGCACCCGCATGGATCAATTCCACCGCATCAAGATCCGAGAGTGCGCCGGTGAGCATAACCACCGGCATTTCCGGGTGGTCACGCTGCACTATGGCCAGCGCATCCATGCCATTAAAATCGGGCAGCTTGTAATCCGACAGAATAATGTCGGGATGAAATTCTTCGAGCGCACGGATGAACTCATCCCGCGTTTCCACGCGCATTGCAGTGAAAGCAACACCCGCCTTGCGCAGTTCACGCTGCGCCAGTTCCGCGTCGGTGGGCGTGTCTTCCAGCATCAAGACACGCAGCTCCCGGTTCAAGACCGCCTGTTCCATGGCTACTTCGCCGCCACCGGCGGGTGGTTCACCAGCAACCAGTAGAGCCCC
>JBAZYW010000060.1:1150-7147 GCA_041659125.1 Gallionellaceae bacterium
CAAACTCATCGAACTCCACCGGCTTGCTGATGTAGCTGTTGACGCCGAGCTGATAACTCTCCGCCACATCCCTATCTTCCTTGGAAGAAGTCAGCACCACCACGGGTATGGTTCTGGTGCGCTCATCGCTCTTGATCCGGCGCAGCACCTCCATGCCATCCACTTTGGGCAGGCGCAAATCCAGCAGAATGACTTTGGGGCCGTTCGCTATCTGACGCTCGCTATAGCTGCCGGTGGCGAAGAGAAAATCCAGCGCTTCCGCGCCATCCTTAACCCACTCCAGCTTGTTGGCCAGATTGCTTTTCTTCAGCGCCCGGATCGCCAGCTCCGCATCAGTCGGATTGTCTTCCACCAGCAGAATTTCCACTTCTTTCACCGTATCGTCCATGTTCCGTCTCCCTAGTAGTAACTGAAGCAAAAAATTGTCGCGCCTGCGTTGAGCTTGCCTAGCGTTTCCCCTCTCCCGGCTTCCCTTGCACCGGGGATTGAGGGTTGAAAAAATGCACCGTATTGCGCCCGTTGTCTTTCGCTTGGTACATCGCCATATCGGCCCACTTGAGAATGTCCCCCGAGCTGGCTTCGTGATTGATGAACAGCACCACGCCGATACTCGATGTGCAACGGTGCTCCACGGTGTATTTTGCTCCCTCCCCCGACTGAATGGTCAGCACATAAGGTGCCGCCAGAACAGCGCGAATTTTTTCAGCAATAATACCTGTCAAGGCAAGGGACAGCTCTTTATTCACCTCCAGTTCACTGAGCATGACCACGAACTCATCACCGCCAAAACGTGCAACAGTGTCCACCTCACGCACGCAACTGCTGATGCGATGCGCCACCTCGATCAACAACAGATCGCCGACATCATGCCCGTGCGTGTCATTGAGCGGTTTGAAGTTATCCAAATCCAGAAACATCAGCGCGCCATAACGGCCGCTGCGCTTGCTGGCCAGCATTGCCTGCCCGATACGGTCCAGCAGCAAACGGCGATTAGGCAATTGGGTGAGCGCGTCATAATCCGCCAACTGGCGCAAACGGCTTTCGCTTTCTATCAACGCATCCTCGACCCGCTTGCGCTCGGTGATGTCACGATCTATGCCGCGATAGCCGCATAATTTTCCATCTACGCCAATGACGGGAACGCCGCTGGTTTCAATGACAACCGCATGGCCATCCTTATGCAGGCATCTGTTTTCGAGGTTTACGAGGGGCTGTAGTGCTGCCGCACGCGAACGAAACAGGCTCGCAACACGCTTGGCTTCTTCAGGAGGCATCAGGTCGAAAGGTGTTTTTCCGAGAACCTCTGCGGGTTCATAACCGAGGATGGCCTGTATGCGCGGACTCGCATAAGTATAAACAGCACTTCCGTCAATTTCCCAAATCCAATCGCTGGTGGTTTCCACGAGATTTCGGAAGCGGTTCTCGCTGTCGCGCAATGCCTGCTCCGCCCTTTTGCGTTCAGTGATGTCGCGCACAACGGCTTGCAGGTAAACCGCACCGCCGAATTCGATCCGGTTCAGGCTGATATCAACATCAAATGGCGTTTTGCCGCCCCCCATGTTGTCGGCACGGAGGGAGCGCCATTCAAACTGCTGTGACTCGCCCCGCATGGCGGCCTGAATTTTTTCAACGACCAGTTCTGAAGATGAGCGTCCATCGGGCTGCCTTTCCTGGCAAAATTCTGCCGGCGAGTGGCCGATAATGCTCTCCTTCGCCAGCCCGTACATGTTTGCCCCCCGCTGATTGCAGTCCACAAAGCCGGTCGCATCAATGAGAAATATTCCGTCGTTCGCCGTCTCGAACAGCGTCCTGAACTTGCTCTCAGTTTCCCTTAACCTTTGCTCGGATTCACGGCGCGCCCTGACTTCTTCCTGTTCACGCAACACGTTCCTGACAGCGGCGGAGAGTCGCGTCAACCTGTCCTTCAGGAGGTAATCCTTGGCGCCCGCGCGCAATAGCTCAACTGCCATCTCTTCGCCGATGGCACCGGTGACCATAATGACCGGAATGTCAGGATAAACCTGCTGTATGTAGTCAATCGCGGCGTGGCCGTTATAGGACGGCAGGTTGTAGTCCGCCAGTATAAGATCGGGTTTAAAAACCCCCAGCGCCTGTTTGAAGGCGGGTTCGGTGTCAACACGCAGCGCGGCGAACTCCAACCCTTCTTTGCGCAGCTTGTATTGCAACAGCTCCGCATCGGCGGGATTGTCTTCCAGCAGCAATATCCTGAGTTCGGTCACAGTTTATTTTCCCGCAAGAGGAGGATGGTTAATCAGCAGCCAGTACATCCCGAGTTCGGCTACGGTCTTGGCGAAAGCCTCGAATTCCACCGGTTTGCTGATAAAACTATTTACGCCCAGTTGATAACTCTCGGTGATGTCCCGGTCCTCTTTGGAGGACGTCAGCACTACGACCGGAATGTGTTTGGTGCGCTCATCATGTTTGATCGTACGCAAAACCTCCAGCCCGTCCACCTTGGGCAAGCGCAGGTCGAGCAGGATGACGCGCGGAACACATTTTGTATCGCGCCCTGCGTGTGTTCCCCTGCAAAACAGAAAATCCAGAGCTTCGGCGCCATCCTTGACCCAAACCAGATTGTTGGCGAGATTGTTTTTCTTGAGTGCGCGCATGGCAAGTTCGGCATCGGTGGGGTTGTCCTCCACCAAAAGAATTTCCACGATTCCGTTATTGTCGGTCATTGCATATTCCCATCAGGTTGGTTTCGAGTTGGGGTCGGAATTGAAAAATAAAAAGTCGCGCCCTTGCCGACTTCGCCTTCGGCCCATACCCGCCCACCGTGGCGGGTAATAATACGCTTGACGATGGCGAGGCCGATGCCGGTACCGTCAAACTCGGTCACCCCGTGCAGACGCTGGAACACGCCGAACAACTTGTTAGCGTACTGCATATCGAAACCCGCCCCGTTGTCCTTCACATAATAAATGGTTTCGCCACCACCGGTGGATGCACCCACCTTAATTCTGGCGACTTCCTTGGCGCTGCTGAACTTGATGGCGTTGGACAACAGATTGACGAATACCTGATGCATCATGGCACTGTCCCCCTTGAGCGGCGGGATAGGCTCAATTTCCACTTGCAGATTAGCGCCGACAACGCCAGGCTGAAGTTCTTCAAAAACCCTATGAGCCAACTTCTCCATGTCAATCTCGGCAAAGGTTAGCTCCAACCGGCCAGTGCGGGAAAAATTCAAAATATCGTCTATGAGCTGACTCATCCGGCTGGTATTGTCCCGCACCACATTCAACAGGCGCATGCCTTCAACATCCAGCTTGCCGGCATAGTCTTCCAGCAGGATGAGCGAATATCCGTCAATGGCGCGCAACGGCGTGCGCAAGTCGTGCGAAACAGAATAGGAAAATGACTCCAGTTCCTTGTTGGCGGCTTCAAGCTCGTCTGTCCGCTCGGCCACGCGCCGTTCCAGATCGATATTTAGCTGACTGATTTCCGCCGCGCGCTCTTCCAGCACCGACATCATGCTGTTGAACGCATGAGCCATATCGGCAATATCCTTCGGCCCGTCCAGCACGGCCCGCACTTGCGATTCGCCTGCCTCAGCGCGCCCCATATTGACCGACAACTGGTTGAGCGGCTGCGTCATGCGATCGGTCAGAAAACGGATCAGGAACAAAATCAGCAGCGCGAAAGAAAACGAGGTGATCAGATTGGCGACGAAAATACCGGCGGCCATCTGAGTCAGCACCGCCTTGCTCACCACCACCGTAACGTGGCCGAGCAACTCGGGTGTAGCCACCTCGCTGAATGGCGAGCTTACGGGTTGCGAATATACCGGTGCGGTGAAGCGCCATGCGTTCGGGCTTTCCGCGTCGAGAACAGCGACGGCTTGCTTCCCAGTTTTTTTATCAGTCCCGCGTGCCTGATCAACTTGAATTGAAAATTCGGCAGGATCGGTGTTCCCGCGCTGCAACAATACCCGCTGATTGGCATCGCGTATTGCCACACTGTCTACGCCCGGAAAACTCAGCGTGGCATTCACCGCCTCAAAGGCGTTGTCTGCTGAAGCATAAGTCAGTGCCAGAGCGCTCTGACGCGCCAGATTTTCGGTGATGTGCTGCCCTTGTTCGAGCAGATTGCTGCGCACCCGCTGGTTGGCCTGCCATGATCCCACTACCGAGGAAAATAACGCCAGCATGAAAATACCGAGCGCAAGCGTAATTCCAAGCTGGCGCTGGAAAGTGAACTTGAGCAGAAAGGCGGCGAAGATCTTGTTCACGATAGTCGTATGGCAATGAAACTTGGATTTTTAGAGGTATCCATAGGTTATTGCTCCGGAAATACCATGTCGAAATTCTGCCGATGACCCACATCAAGCCCGAGGTGCAGGGCGGTGCGCAGGTTGATTGCCATCAGCACTTCGCGCAACAAAATCATGCCGCTCTCCCCATACTCGCCGGAAGCCAAAAATCCCAGCGCCATATCAGCAAGATGACGCCCCAGCCCTGCATTGTCCGGATAAAGCGAGAACAAAACGCCACGCCTGACATGACCAAAACTGCTGGAGAACACCGCCAGATTGCGCCCCCAGGATTCATGCAGTACCAGCGGGAGTACGGAACCATCCTCCACCGTAGTGGAATCCTGGGACAGCCATAACGCATCCCGGCGACTGTCGGCAGCAGCGAAAATTTCCTGATAGGCGCGCAACGCACCGCGCAAATCCTGCGCTTCATAGGCCACCAGTTCCATGTCATGAGCGCGCGCGGCCTCTTTCGCCAAGCGCATCAGCCATCCGTTCTGGCGCGGATCGTACACGGTGAATACGCGCCGCACGGCGGGCATCAGCACCTTCAGATGCGAAAACTGCAGGTCAGGATCAGGTGCGAGACTGTTCACCGGCAGATCGCGCATTTCATTTTCCGGTGACGTGATCACGCCGCCCACCACCACACCGATGTTGCGCTCCAGGGTAGTGGCAATCTTCATTGCCTGCCGTCCCAGCGCGATCACCACCTTGATATTCTGCCGGCGCAAATTGTTTTTCAGTTCAGTAATGTCAAGGTTTTGTCCCACTGCATATTTGACGACCTGCATTTTGGCTCTGTCCTCGATGCCCCCGATGATCTGCGCGAACACCGTACGATAAGGCTCGCCGATATCCGGATAGATTACCGCAATTGAAGCGTTCACCTCCGTACTGGCACTGGTAATATCGGCGTGGGTTAGCAGCAAGACAAAAACTAGCAGGCCAACCCTCCAGCCTTGGGCTCGCCAGAATGCATTGAAGAGAAGGCTCACTGGCTTCATATCGTTAAACTCACTTCAACATACAGCGAGCGCGGCTCCATCGGCAAATCGTGGGGATGGCTGTACCCGGCGCCAGACTGGGTTCGCGCGCATCGGCGTTGAACAAGTTGCGCACCGAGGCGGCAAAATCCCACTGACTCTTGTCGCGGATGGTGCGCACGGTCATATTCAGCGTGGTGCATTCCTGAAATTGTTGACGGTGCAATGCTTGCATGATTGTATCCCCGATCAATTACTCGACAGATCGCTCAAAGGGCATGCTGAAACTGAATGTAAACAGCGCGGCCTGAAAGCGGCAAGTCTGAAGGGAGACCCGTTGATTTAAAGCTCGGCTCCCACGCGTCCTGATTGAACATGTTTATCAGCATGGCACGCGCATCCCATCCACCGGCGAATTTCTCGCGCCGCAAAGTTAAGTCCACGGTCGTGTAGTCGGGAATCAGGGCGCGGGTATCTCCCGGTTCGCGCATTCTTTCTTCCACGCGATTAACGGTGGCGCCGAACTGCCACAGCGGCATGAAACGCCAGTCAGCGCGTGCGAAATAACGCCGATGCGGCGCCATGCCTACATCCTTGCCGGAGGCCTTGTCCGTAGATTGCTGCAAGGAATAATTGCCCGTCAGGCGCAGGTTGTTGCTGACATCCAGCGTGGCCTCCCATTCCAAGCCATGTCCGGTCTGCTCGCCAGTATTCTGATAGGTTGTGCCGACAGGA
>JBAZYW010000060.1:7157-10975 GCA_041659125.1 Gallionellaceae bacterium
AGCGATGATGCTGCGCATGCGGTATTGGAAAAAATTTAAATTGCTTTGCAGCGTGGATACCGGCTGCCATAAAAACGCCAGTTCGTCGGTAGTGATAGTCTCTGGCTGGATATTGGGATTGCCGATCGTCACCGGGTTGTTGATGGCATAGAGTTCTGCAAATGTGGGGGGGCGGAAAGCCGTGCCATGCATCACCTTGACCACGACGTTGTAAGCCGCATCCCACACCAGGGCGAGACGGGGATTGGTGGTGCCACCGAAGTCCGAATAGTTGTCATGTCGCACGCCCGCCGTCAGCGTCCAGTCCTTTACGATGTTCCATTCGTCCTGCACGAATACGAAAGCCACGTTGCGTTTGTGCGGCAGCATATAGGCCAGAGCTGGGTTGTTAGTCGCATCTACTATGCCGGGCAAGGGGGCAAAGTTGACGTCATAGTTTTTGGTTTCCGTGACTTCATACACGTCATTCAATCGGTATCCTGTGCCGATGCGCACGCGATGCTGCTCAAAACCGGTATAGACGGTGGACGCGCTGGCATGCATGTTACGCTCGGCATGACCGGGATTGCCCTGCATGCCACGGGGAAAACTGGCAAGCACTCCGGCGGGAACGAGCGTATAGGTCGGATCACCATTTTCTTTGATGTCGTAATAACCGACAGTTCCTGACACATCCCAATTAGGTAGCCAATTGGCTTGCTCATAGTTCATATCCAGATACAGGCGGCTCGTATGCCCGCGTTCGCTGGGATCCAGAGCTCCGCCGAGACCGGCACCGGCACCCACTTCGCGTTTTTGATAGGCAGCGCGAAAGCGCCATGCTTCATAGGATAGATCGGTGCGCGCATCAATCGCTTTGCGTTCGGTATTGAGCGGGCCGGAACGGGATACTTTATCCCTCGGGATAAGGCCTTTGTGACCATCGGTATTGCCCGTACTGAGATAAAAAGCGGCATCCAATGCGCCCACCTTGCCGCCATGTTGTATCCACGCATCGCGGGTATTAAAGCTGCCGGCGCGCACACCGTATTCAGTGCCGTTAATATCTGCCGCCGTTTTGGTGATGACATTGATCACGCCGGAAAAAGCATCGGCACCATACAGCGCCGAACCCGGCCCGCGAATGACTTCGATGCGGGCCACATTCTCCAGCGGCATGCCGCCCCAAATCTTGCCGCGATCCCCCGCAAAAACATTGGTGATCGGGATGCCGTTGACCAGCATTAAAACTTGCGGATTGTATTTGGTGGCAATACCGCGAAAGTTGTAAAACGGATTCAGCGCAACATTCGACATGGAAACATGCAGCCCCGGCACGCTTTCCAGCGCCTGATCCAGATCGGTGGCACCCATCGCTTCGATGTCGCGGGCTGTAATCACGGTCGCCACGGACGGTGCACGGTTGATGGGTTGTGAGCTGCCCGTAGCAATGCTGATAGTGGATTTATCGCCATAGGCCAGCGCCAGGTCTTCTTCTTCGGTTGTTTGCGCGGCAATCGCACCTGTACCTGTAGTCCATACTGCTGCCAGCGCTGCAGCAGCGAATCGCGCAGTCGATAAATTCATGATGCCTCCTTTTGATTTAACGTTGATGCGGGAATGGAGAAATATATAGTCGCGCCCTCGTTGACCTTGCTCTCAGCCCACACCCTCCCACCGTGCAGAGAAATAATACGCTTAACGATGGCCAAGCCGATACCTGTTCCTTCAAATTCGCTTACACCATGCAGCCTCTGGAACACCCCGAATAGTTTATCGGCATACTGCATGTCGAATCCCACTCCGTTATCCTTGACGTAATAAATAGTTTCCTTGTCCTCTGTTCTCGCCCCCACCTCGATCAGCGCTGTCGCCTTGGGGCGGGTGAATTTGATCGCGTTGGAAAGAAGATTGAACATGACCCGGCGCATCAAGGCGCGGTCGGCCATAGCGGGCGGCAACAGGTTGATCTCCACCCGCACTTCACGTCCTGCGGTAGCGGGCTTGAGTTCATCCGCCACCTCACGCGCCAACGCATCCATGTCGATTTCGGCAGGTGCCATTGCCACGCGCCCGGTGCGCGAGAAGGCCTGCATGTCATCGATAAGCTGTGACATCTTCCGTGTGTTGTCACGCACCACATTCAGCAGCCGCCTCCCTTCTTCGTCCAGCTTGGGTGCATATTCGTCTAGAAGAATCTTTGAAAATCCGTCGACCGCACGTAGCGGTATACGCAGGTCATGCGAGGCCGAATAATTAAAATTCTCCAGGTCGTAGATGGCGGTTTCGAGTTGCGCCGTCCGCTTGGTCACCCGCTGCTCCAGATCGCGGTTAAGCACCTTGATTTCATCTTCTGCCCGCTTGCGTTCGGTAATGTCGCGGTTGCTAGCGCGTCGCCCCATAAATCTGCCGTCGCGCCCGAACACAGACTGGCAACCATGTGCGATCCAGCGAATCTCGCCATCGCGTCGCACGATGCGGAAATCCGCCCCAGCGATGTCTTCATGTGCAACATCACGCCGATGAACTTCCATCATATGAAGATCGTCGGGATGAATAATGCGGTAGAGCAAATCCGGTTCGGCCAGAAACTCGGACTGCGCATAGCCCGTCACCCGTTCGCATGAGGGTGACATGAAGAGTATTTCATGTCCGGGCCCCTCCCAGTATTCCCAATCGTAGGTATAGTCGGCCACGGTGTGGAACTTTTCCTCCTCGCGCACCAATTCCATCGTAGTGTCAAACTGCCGCCTCCAACTGCGATAGATCAGCCACGACGATAGCAGCGTAGTCAAACAGAACAGCACCGCCGGCACCAAAGTCTTGATGGCCTGCCCCTTCCACCGCGCCATATATTCCTCGGTAGCCCTGCCGACGACGGCATAGAGGGGATAATTGGGAATCTTGCGAACAGCGAATTTCCGTTCGACTCCGTCGACCGTGTGATTGGTGATGTATGTTCCGGCTTCTCGCCCCGCCTTAATTAATTCCTGCAACTCGGGTACGGCGAGTTTTTCGCCTATGACTTTGTCAGCATCCTTGGGCGCTGGATAACGGGCTAAAATTCTCAGTTCCTCATCGCGCAGTGATACCGATCCGCGCCGGCCGACATCGATGGCGGAAAAAGTCTTCGTGAGATAGTCCAGTCCAACGTTTGCGTAGACCACGCCACCGAATGAGCCATCCGGCAGATGGATAGGCCGCGACATGGGAATTGCCCAGCGCTTGTCGAGGCGCGTAAACACCGGCTTGACGATCACCAGTCCGACTTTGGGATTGTCGCGCTGACGGATGAAGTATTCACGATCGGAATTATTCAATTGCGCGTCTGGATTCACGCCTAAACCATATTTGACGATACCCTTCGCATCGGTCGCGCGCAGGCTGAAAATCTCAGGCAAGCGCTGCTGCTGCCGGACCAGAAAAGCATTCAGCGCTGGCCTGTCGATGCCGCCGCTGACGACTTGGCCTTCAATTTCATCAGCAGCGGAGAGCAGAGTCACATCGATTTTTTCGAATTCCCTGCCAATGTCTTGTGCCAGCATCTGGGACAGATTCTGCGCCGTAATCTCGGCACGCTCCTCGAACTCGCCAAAGCTTTGGTATAGCGAAAACGTTACCATGCCGAATACGAACAGGTTGATCAGCGCAACGCCCGCCACCATTCTCCTGATGAAAGAAGCAGAAGATGCCGCCGAATCCTGAAAATGCGTTGTGCCGTCGCTGAACATTCTTTGTTTACCTTTTGTCGCAGCTCATCATTCTTGAGCTGCCTCTCTTGTCGGCAAAGCAAAATAAATCGTCGCGCCCTCGTTGACCTTGCCCTCCGCCCACACCCT
>JBAZYW010000061.1:0-10928 GCA_041659125.1 Gallionellaceae bacterium
GAAATCCTGCACGGCGATGTAAAAAGCGCCGCCTTTGAAATGCGCAAAAACAAAACTTTTGCCGTCTGGACTGAAGCGCGGCGAGAAGTTATTGCTCCCCTCGAACGTCAAGCGTTCGGCTTCGCCTCCTTGTATGGACATGCGGTAAATCTGCGCGCTGCCCCCCCGGTCTGAAGTGAATAGCAGATAGCGACCATCGGGAGAGAAGGTCGGTTCGGTGTCGATGGTGGCGCTGAAGCTGATACGGCGCAGATCGGTGCCGTCTGGACGCACAAGGTATATCTGGGAGTTGCCGTCGTGGGTCAACACGAGCGCAAGTTGCCGGCCATCAGGCGACCACGCGGGTGCGCTGTTGCTCCCCGGAAGCGAGGCTAACAAAATACGGCGCTGGGTCTGCAAGGATTGCGCGTACACCATTGCCCGTCCCTGTTCAAAGCTGACATAGGCCAATGATTTTCCATCGGGCGACCAGGCGGGTGACATGATCGGCTGGTTGAGCGCCAGCAAAGTCTGCTCCCCGTAGCCGTCGCTATCGGCAATGACCAGCCGGTTGTATTTTCCCTGACGGTTGACGTAGGCGATACGCGTGCTGAATACGCCGGAGCTGCCGGTCAGTTTTGCGTAGATCGAGTCGGCGATACGATGGGCGATGGCGCGAACCTGTTCTTTTTTGGAGGTGACCGCCTGACCGAGCAATTCGGTCTTCTTGACCGTGTCCAGCAAGCGGAAGCGGATTTCGATACGGCCATCGGTCTGTTTGACAACCTGCCCGATGGTGAGTGCTTCCACCTTCGCCCAGTCGGCAAATTTCACCTCGCTGGTTTCATGGGGCGTCTTGTCGGTTGGACTGATCAGTTTAAACAAACCCGTGCGTATCAGATCGCTGGCGACAATTTCGCTGATGCGTTGGTCGAGCAAGTCTTCCCCCTCGAAAGGAACGATTGAGATGGGAACCTGATGTTCGCCGGCGCCGGTGACTTCGATATCCAAAACCGCGCGGGCGGGAAGGGACAGGCATAACAAAATAAGCAAACTGCTTAGGCGCAGCATCGAACTTCTCCTTTAAGGCTTAACTGATAACCGCAGTTCGCGGAACATTCTGGCCAGCGCGGGGTCCTGCGGCAAAGGCAAGGGCTGAGCCTTGTAAATGGCCCGCTCTGCTGCGCTGTCGTAGGCGGCGTTGCCGCTACTTTTTAACAGCTTCACATTATCCATTACCGACCCGTCGGGTAAAACAATGACCATAAATATTGCTTCGGCGTTTTCCGGCACATCGGTCGTATCTGCGATATTTCGCTTGATTTTGCCTTGGATCAGCTCTTTATAACGTGCCACCTCGCCTTGTGTGGCGGCATCCATCTCCGCGCGCATTTTAGCTTGGAGTTCCTGAATGCGCGCATTCTCATGCGCCATGCGGGCTTCTGCCGCACGCTGCATTTCCAATTCCCGTTTTTGGGCTTTTGCATCCAGCTTCGGCGGGGTCTTTGCCGCCGGCTTTTCCTTTTTTATCTTCTCGGCTTTTTTCTTCTTTTTATCTTTCAGCTCGATGTCGGCTTTCGGCGGGGCAACGGGTTCTACGACCTTGGGCGCGACGATTGGTTCAGTCTTTGGCAGAACAGGCTGTGGAGGAATAGGTTCGGGTAATATCTCGGGAGCGGGTTCGGGTAGGCGATCCCACATTTCTACCTGCATGGTCTGCGGCGTCTTTACGTGCCAGTTAACACCGAAGTAGAGCAGAGAGAAGAAAACAGTATGCACGACCAGCGCCAGTGCGCCGGCAGAGATTTTATGGGGTTCGTAATAAGCCAGCGCACTCATGTCTAGCGGGATTTGGTGAACAGTCCGACCTTCTTGATTTGCTGCTGCTGCAACATATCCATGACGTTGATCACTTCTTCATAGCGCACGTTTTTGTCGGCCGAGATGACCACGGGTTGATCCGCATTCTTGGCTTGTTTCTCTTTCAATAAAGCGGTCAACTCATCACGCGAGATGGGAAACTCCCGCCCGCCTTGGCTATGATCGCGCAAAGCCAGCGTCGTGTCTTTTTTGATGAGCACTTCGATCGGCGCAATAGGCGGGGCAGACGACTTGCCCACGCTGGGCAGGTCGATCTGTCCGGTATTCATCATCGGTGCGGTGATCATGAAGATCACCAGCAATACCAGCATCACGTCGATATACGGCACGACGTTGATCTGGCTCATCGGCGGATGTTTGCTGCGATGGCTGCTCATGGCTGCCTTTGTAACACGTTGGAGAATTCTTCCATGAAGCTCTCGAAGCGTGAAGACAGGCGTCCCACATCGTGGGCGTAACGGTTATACGCGACCACCGCAGGGATGGCCGCAAACAAGCCCATCGCCGTGGCTACCAAGGCTTCGGCGATGCCGGGTGCGACGTGCGCCAGCGTGGCTTGCCCCACATTCGACAAACCCCGGAACGCATTCATGATGCCCCACACTGTGCCGAATAATCCAACATAGGGGCTGACCGAGCCTACTGTGGCCAGAAACGACAGATGCGATTCAAGATTGTCCATCTCGCGCTGGTAAGTGGCGCGCATGGCGCGGCGCGCGCCGTCCATCACCGCATTGTTATCCACGTTGCTTTTCTTTTTTAATTTCGCATATTCGCTGAGCCCTGCGCTGAAGATTCGCTCCATGCTGCCGGCATTCGTCCCCGCTTTTTGCGCCTTCTGGTAAAGTTGATTGAGGTCTGAGTTCGCCCAGAACGCATCTTCGAAAGTGGCGCTTTGTTTGATGGCGCGGCGCACGGTGAACATCTTGAGAAAGATGTACCACCAGGACATCAGCGACACGAGCAGCAACAAGCCCATCACCAGTTGCACCAGAATGCTGGCGTTCTGGATCAAACGAATAAACGACAAATCCTGAATCACATCCATTTTTTCAGCTCCATTGTTTGCGCAACACATCCGGCACACTCACCGGTTTGAAACTATCTGCCGTCACGCACACCAGATGTACCTCGCCTTCGGTCATGAGTTCTTCGCCGCGCGACACGGTTTGCAGCAGCGTGACGCGGCTGCGTCCGAGGTCTTTGACCCGCGCCGTCACACTCAGCAGATCGTCCAGCAGAGCCGGTTTCAGATAATCCACTTTCATCGAGCGCACCACGAACATCACGCCCAATTCTTTCATCATGGCCGCATTGCTGTAGCCGAACGTGCGCAGCCATTCAGTGCGCGCGCGCTCCATAAAGTTTACATAATTGGCGTGGTACACCACGCCGCCCGCGTCGGTGTCTTGAAAATAAACGCGCACGGGAAAGGAGAATATCTTCGGGTGTTTACTCATCCCAGATTCCAGTTGTTATTTTTTCGTTTCATTTTAAGGCACCTAAAAATTGGGTTGTTTCTCGGTTGAAGATAATAACGGTTATTTCATCCGCATGATTTTTATATTGTTTTATTGATTTTTCGAGTTTATTATCTAAGGCGTTAGATAATAAACTCGACTGATCAGAGGCGCGTGCGGCTTCATGGTATAAATTCATCATTCGATGACCCCTGAGCGCTTTCTAGTAACGCCCGATCTCGCGCCAACTCCGCGCGCAACTCTTCCTCGCTAGGCAGAAAGGTCTGATATTTACTGGCAAACAATTGTTGTTTATCCGCCAAGGCGGAATACTTCGCTACGGCTGCATTGCGTTCCGAGCAAAGAATCAGACCGATGGTCGGGTTGTCGTTTTCGCCGCGCTGCTGCTCGTCAAATACGCGTACATACATATCCAGTTGTCCAATATCTTGGTGCGTCAGCTTGCCTACCTTAAGGTCAATCAGCACAAAGCATTTCAGCAGGTAGTTGTAGAACACCAGATCAACAAAGAAGTCATCTCCTTCAACTTGCAAGCGTTTTTGCCGCGCCACGAAGGCGAAGCCTTTGCCGAGTTCCATTAAGAACTGCTGCAATCGGTTGATTAGCCCTTGCTCGACGTTTTGTTCGTATAGTCCTGCGTCCGGCTGTACGCCGAGAAACTCCAGCACATAAGGATCGCGGATAAAGTCACGCGGATCGGGCGCAGCCTCAGTTGAGATTTTATTTATTGCCTCTTTTCGTAGGCCATCCTGCTTTTGGCTACCCAGCAAACGTTCGTAGTACAGCGTGGAAATTTGCCGATCCAGCGCTCGCACACTCCAGCTTTGTGCCGCCGATTCGTTGGCATACCAAGCTCTTGCATGTGAATCCTTCACCCGCAAGAGCATCTTGAAATGTGACCAACTCAATTCTCTCCACGCTGTAGAGAGAATTGGAAATTCAAGGTAAAACTGTCGAAAATTCCACAGGCTTTGAGCGGAGAATCCTTTGCCAAACTCAGCCGAGAGGCATTTCGCCAATTCTGGTAGTACGCGCTTGCCATACTCTGCCCGCTTCTCACCGCCTTGCTCATCCTCGACAATTAAGCGGCCAATCTGCCAATAAGCTTGCACCATTGTAGTGTTGACGGTCTGCCGTACCTGCGTCCGGGCAAGCAACAAAACATCTCGTATTTCCTGAAACAAATCAGTTTGCGATGTTTGCGGCAAATCACTCATCCCACAACTCCTTGTTGTGTACGTTGCGCGGTTGCGCCAGGCCGAAGTGCTGATAGGCGTTGGCGGTGGCGATGCGTCCGCGCGGTGTGCGGTGCAGGTAGCCTTGCTGGATCAGATAGGGCTCCAGCACGTCTTCGATGGTGTCGCGCTCTTCGCCTATCGCTGCCGCAAGGTTATCAACTCCGACAGGCCCGCCCATGAATTTTTCGATCACGGCGAGCAGCAGTTTTCTGTCCATCAGATCCAGACCCTGCGCATCCACATCCAGCATGATGAGCGCGGCATCTGCCACTTCGCGCGTGGCTTTGCCGTCGGCGCGCACATCGGCATAGTCGCGCACGCGGCGCAGCAGACGGTTGGAGATACGCGGTGTGCCGCGCGAACGCTTGGCGATTTCCAGCGCGCCGTCGGGCGAGATGGGCAGTTCCAGCAATCCGGCCGAGCGGGTGACGATGCGCTGCAATTCATCCGGCGTATAAAACTCCAGCCGCGCCACGATGCCGAAACGGTCGCGCAGCGGATTGGTCAACATGCCCGCGCGCGTGGTCGCTCCCACCAGCGTGAACGGTGGCAGGTCGAGCTTCACCGAACGCGCCGACGGGCCTTCGCCGATCATGATGTCGATCTGGTAATCCTCCAGCGCCGGGTAAAGAATCTCTTCCACCACGGGCGACAGGCGATGGATTTCGTCGATGAACAGCACATCGTTGGGTTCGAGATTGGTGAGCAGCGCGGCGAGGTCGCCCGCGCGCTCCAGTACCGGCCCCGAAGTCTGGCGCAAATTCACGCCCATCTCGCGCGCGATGATGTGCGCCAGAGTGGTCTTGCCCAAACCCGGCGGGCCGAACAGTAGCACGTGGTCGAGCGGCTCTTTGCGCTTGCGCGCGGCCTCGATGAATATCTCCAGCTGCCCGCGTATCTTTTCCTGACCGACATATTCGTCCAGCAGTTTCGGGCGCAAGGCGCGTTCCAGCGCTTCCTCCTGCGGGGAGGCGGGGGCGGCGGAGATGACGCGAGGGGCGGCGGAAAGATCGTCGTTTTGAATCATGCTTTGGATAATAACTTAAGTGCTTGGCGGATGCCGTCCGAGACGCCGACTTCTTTGGGCAATTGTTTGGCTGCCCAGTCCGCTTCTTTCTCGTTGTAGCCCAATGCCAGCAAGGCATTGCTGATGTCGTTGTTGGCGGATGAGGTGGCCGCGCCCGATGCGGTGCTTGCGCCTGTTATTGCGAACTTGCCTTGCAGTTCCAGCAGTAGGCGTTCGGCGGTTTTCTTACCCACGCCGGGAATCTTGGTGAGGCGGCCGACTTCCTTGTTGACGACTGCGGCGGCGAGGTCGCCCAGGCTCAGGCCGGACAATACCGACAGCGCGAGTTTGGGGCCTACGCCGCTGATTTTGAGCAACTGGCGGAATGCCAAACGTTCTTCGTTTGTGGCGAAACCGTAGAGCAGTTGCGCGTCTTCGCGCACCACGAAGTGCGTGTGCAGCACGACTTTTTCTTGCAGCGCGGGCAGGTTGTAGAACGTGCTCATCGGTACATCCAGTTCGTAGCCCACGCCCTGTACGTCCAGCAAAATTTGCGGCGGATTTTTTTCCAGCAGGATGCCGCTCAGTCTTCCGATCATGTGTTTCCCTTACTTAAAAATAGTGCCAGCGACAGTAGCGCGCCATGTGCCATCAGGGCGGCTATGGTGAGCTTGATTGCGTCGCCTAGTTGTTGCGGTTGTGCGGCATGTTTTAACAACAGGCGCGTAGCCTTGATGCTCAGCGGCAAGGCCAAAAATGTGATCAGTGCGAGCAGCGGAAGCCAGCCGAGAGAGGCGCACAGCAGCAACCAGACATAAGCCAGTGCCACGAGCAGCACATAACCCCAGCGTGCTTGCCGCACGGGCAGGCGTGCCACCCAGTGCAGTTTGCCCGCAGCCGTGTCGGCAGTGCGGTCGGGAAATTGATTGATGTAGAGCAGGTTGGTCGCCAGCAACGCATACGACAAGCCCGCAATAAAAGGCGCGGCGGCAAAGCCTTTGCGCTGTACGAAATCAGCGCCCACGGTGATGCTCAGAATGCCTGCGGCCACGCACAACTCGCCCCAGCCGCGACTGTTTAATTTGAACGGCGGCGCGGAGTACGCCCAGCCGATGAACAGTCCGGCAAGGCCGACATAGAGCAGTTGCGGAGCGGAGCGCGCCATCAGCCACAGCCCCGCTACAGCCACGCCCGCTAACAATGCGAAGCCGAAGTTGCGCGTTTGCGCCAGCGTCAGCACGCCGTTCTGGATGAAGCGGCTGCCGCCGGTGAAGGGAAAGATGCGTTCGGTGTTTTGCGCGTCGGTGCCGTTGAGTGCGTCGTAGTAATCGTTGAGCACATTGATTCCGGCATGAGCCACCAGCGCGAACAGTAGGGTAACGAGTGCGAGAGGAATGTCGAAGGCCGTACCGTCGTGCCAGGCGAGTGCCAAACCGAGCAAGCAGGCCATCAGGCTGGCGGTGACGAATGCCGGACGGGTCGCGGCGAAATAACGCGCGAACGGATTTTGAAATGCGGCGAGCGTCGGTTCCATCGGTTGTGTCGTCATACCAGTCTTCCCCCTTTCACTCGAAAACCCTGGGTGGCCAATGCGCCCAAGCCCATGCCTCCGTGCGCGTGGCAGATGGCGCAGGCCAACGCATCCGCCGCATCCGGACTGGGCGTGCCGGACAATTTC
This sequence comes from Gallionellaceae bacterium, assembly GCA_041659125.1. Classification (GTDB taxonomy): domain Bacteria; phylum Pseudomonadota; class Gammaproteobacteria; order Burkholderiales; family Gallionellaceae; genus PALSA-1006. Next base: position 7,264 of record JBAZYW010000061.1, read on the forward strand.
AACAAACGTTTAACCATTTCCTGCACTTGTTCTTTGTCGGCATGACCGTTGCCGACCACGGCCTGCTTCACTTGCAGCGCGGTGTATTCCCCCACGGGAAGGTTGGCCAGCACTGCCGCGCAAATGGCCGCGCCGCGCGCTTGTCCGAGCAACAAGGTGGATTGCGGGTTCACGTTCACGAAAACTTTTTCTACCGCCACTTGTTGCGGCTGGTGGAGGGCGATCACTTCAGTCAATGAATTCAGAATAACTTTCAAGCGTTCCGGCAATTCGCCATCGGGCGTCTTGATGCAGCCGCTGGCGACGTAGTGCAAGTGCTGCCCCTCTTTGTCGAGCACGCCGAACCCGGTGATGCGCAGGCCGGGGTCGATGCCGAGGATGCGCATTACTCCTCGATCACCGCAGTGGTATAGACCTCTTGCACATCATCGCAGTCTTCTAGAGCATCCAGCAGTTTCTGCATGCGCACGGCGTCGTCGCCTGTGAACACGACTTCGCTGTCCGCTTTCATGGTGACTTCAGCCATTTCGGGTTTGAAGCCTGATGCTTCCAGACGTTGCTTCACTTCGATGAAATCATACGGGCCGGTGATGACTTCGATGCTGCCGTCGTCGTTGTTGATGATGTCTTCTGCGCCCGCATCCAAGGCGACTTCCATGAGCGAATCTTCGTCCGTGCCGGGTGCGAAGATCATTTGTCCGCAGTGTTTAAACATGAAGGCGACCGAGCCGTCGGTGCCGAGATTGCCGCCGTATTTGGTGAAGGCGTGGCGCACGTCGGCCACGGTGCGCGTCTTGTTGTCGGTCATGCAGTCGACCATGACGGCTGCGCCGTTGATGCCGTAACCTTCATAGCGCAATTCCTGATACTCCACGCCATCCAGTTCGCCGGAGCCGCGTTTGATTGCGCGCTCGACATTGTCCTTGGGCATGTTCTGTTCATAGGCTTTTTCCATCGCCAGACGCAGGCGGGGATTGCCGGTGGGGTCGCCGCCGCCCAGTCGTGCAGCCACGGTGATTTCTTTGATCAGACGGGTAAACATCTTGCCGCGTTTGGCGTCTTGTTTGCCTTTCCGGTGTTGGATATTCGCCCACTTGCTATGACCTGCCATGTTGCTCTCCGTTGTCGTGCGTGCCTGTATTTGTGACGTGTTTAATGCTATTGAAACAGGCGCGATGGTATCATTTTAGGGCACGCAACCCAAGAATGCCTTGCGCTATAATGCGTGCAAGACTTTTTAACCGTAGAAGGGAAACATCATGAAGATTCGTCATCTGGTTGTATTGTCCGCAGCACTGTTGTTCGCTGGAAACGCGCTTGCCGACGAGGCGTTGTTGAAGAAGAGCAACTGCGTAACTTGTCACAACATGGAAAAAAAGACGGTAGGCCCGTCGCTGAAAGCGATTGCTGCCAAGTACAGCGGTGATGCTACAGCCCAAGCTAAACTGGAAGCCAAAGTGCGCAGCGGCGGCAAGGGTTCGTTCGGCACGATGGATATGCCGAAGACGGGCGCTAATGTAAGCGATGCCGACATCAAGACGCTCGTAAGCTGGATCCTCGCGATCAAGTGATCGCAGCAGCGCCATAAAAAACGGGCCAGCATTTATGCTGGCCCGTTTTTTATGGCTTGAATCTTTTTGGGTCGGATTTCAGGCTGGTTTACATGCGGATCATTTCTTTTCCGGCATCATCATGTTGCCGGGGCCGTTTCCAGGGCCTTTGCCCGGGCCGCCCGCAGCACGATGTTCTTCCATCATCGCTTTCAGTTCTTCCGGTGTCACTTTGCCGTCTTTGTTCGTATCGATCTCGTCGAAATGTTGCGAAAGCATGGGCATGTCTTTGGCTTCTTCTTTGGTTAATGCCCCGTCATGGTTGGCATCGGCAGCATCGAAACGTTTGCTGATGAGCGCATCGCCGCGTTCATGCATTTTGCCGGGATAAGCGGCTTGCATTTCTTCTTGTGAGATTTTGCCGTCGTGGTTGGCGTCCATGTCTTTGAAATGCTTGTTGTGGAATGCGTCGAATTCCTTCTTGGAAATCGTACCGTCTTTGTTCGCGTCGATTTCCTGAAAGTGCTTTCCGCAGGTTTGCCCTTGATGCATGGGGTCGCACGCCCATGCCGAAGACGCGGCGAGAATGGTGCAGGATGCGACGACGAGGCTGCTGATGACTTTATTCATGGTTTGACTCTCCTTGTGGTTCATATATGGCCGCCTATGGATGGCTGACGGTAAAGACAGCTTAGCACGAACAAAGTTCTGTGCGATTGGCGTGAGTTATAATTACGGCTCGATTTTAGCGCGATTTTTGATGAATATTTTTTACGAAGAAGACGGCGGTTTCAAGGTTGGCAGCATCCTTGAGGACAATACGACCTCGCTACAAGTGGAGAACACCCACGGCAAACGCAGCAAGATCAAATCCGCCAATGTGATGTTGCGCTTTGCGCAGCCCGGCTTGTCCGAGTTTTTGGCGCAGGCGGAAAGCATTGCAAACGGTATAGATGTGGAGTTTCTGTGGGAGTCTTGCCCGCCGGATGAGTTTGGTTTCGATAGTTTGGCGCAGGAATATTTCGGTCATGCGCCCACGCCTATCGAGGCGGCGGGTACTTTGATTCGTTTGCACTCGTCGCCGATGCACTTTTATAAAAAGGGCAAAGGTCACTATAAGGCCGCGCCGCCCGATGCATTAAAGTCCGCGCTTGCCAGCGCCGAAAAGAAACGCCAGCAAGCCGCGCTACAGGCGCGTTATGTCGATGAGTTGACCGCATTTGCTTTGCCTGCCGAGTTCGCCGACAAGCTCCAGATGATTCTCTACAAGCCGGATCGCAACACGCTGGAGGTGAAGGCGCTGGAAGCGGCTTGTGCGGCGACGCATCTCTCGGCGGCGCATTTGCTGCACCGTTGCGGCGCAATGCCGTCCACGCGCGATTACCATTTGCATCGCTTCCTGTTTGAGAATTTCCCCAAGGGCGTCGGCTTTCCTGAAGTCGAAGTGGAAGCGCATCCCGAATTGCCGCTGGCCCCGGTCAACGCTTTTAGTATCGACGATGCCACTACCACCGAGATTGACGACGCCTTTTCGCTGGAGCGTTTAGCGAACGGGAATTGGCGTATCGGGGTGCACATCGCCGCGCCGTCCTTGGGTATCTTGCCTGGTACACCGGTCGATGCGATTGCGGCGCAACGACTTTCTACCGTGTATATGCCGGGCGACAAGATCACCATGTTGCCGGAAAACGTGGTGCAGGCGTTTACTTTGTGCGCCGACAAAGTGTGTCCCGCGTTGTCGCTGTACGTGGAAGTGGACGCGACTTCGCTCGACATATTGCACAGCGATAGCCGTCTGGAGCGTTTGCATATCGCCGCCAATTTGCGCCACGACACGCTGGAGCCTTTGTTCAACGAGGCGACCCTCGCCGCAGGCAAGCTCGATTATGCTTATGCCAGCGAGCTGACGCTGCTGTGGAACTTCGCCAACAAGCTGGAAGCGCTGCGCGGCAAATCTGCCGACAACAGCACGCAGCAGATCGACTACAATTTTCATGTGGAAGACGACCGCATCAGCATCAGCAATCGCTTGCGCGGCTCTCCTATCGACAAGGTGGTGTCCGAGCTGATGATTCTGGTCAACAGCACTTGGGGTAAGCTGCTCGCCGACCACGA
>JBAZYW010000062.1:0-10670 GCA_041659125.1 Gallionellaceae bacterium
AAATGTAATTGAAAATATAGTCCTGTTTCTGCAAATACTGGCTGCCATGCTACTGCTTGCGGGCGCTGTCGCACTGGCGTTTTATGGCACCCCGTTACTGTTAATTTACTTGAGCCGTTATGTAAGCGAAGTGACGCTCGGCACTTGGGTGGCTATCGGAGGCTTAACACTGGGCGTGCTTACCCTTGTGTATATTCTGCTGAAGAAGCATTGAAGCACCGTCCGGGCTCGCACTCCGGCAATTCTGTTAATTCCCGTTTACACCAGGGATGCACCAACGAAAAAGGCAGCCGAAGCTGCCTTTTTTACTACTGCCGAATTCCGCTTAAGCGCGTTTCTTAAATTCGTTGCTGCGAGTGTCGATTTCGATCTTGTCGCCGATTTCGATGAATGCGGCAACCGGCAATTCAAAACCGGTGTTGATCTTGGCCGGCTTCATCACCTTGCCGGAAGTGTCGCCGCGCACAGCCGGCTCGGTGTAGATCACTTCGCGCACGATGGTGTTGGGCAACTCGACCGAGATGGCCTTGTCGTTGTAGAACACCACTTCGCACTTGTCTTCCATACCGTCGGCCAGATAATTCACCGCATCGCCGAGGTTCTCTTTTTCAACTTCGTACTGGTTGTACTCGGAGTCCATGAACACATACATCGGATCGGCGTAGTAAGAATACGTGCATTCCTTCTTGTCCAAAATGATCTGGTCGAACTTGTCATCAGCAGCGAAGATCGCTTCGCTGGGGGTGTCAGTCAGCAAGTTTTTGAACTTGAATTTCACCACCGAGCCGCTGCGGCCGGAGCGGCTGTATTCAGCCTTTTGTACAACCAGCGGCTGGTCCTTGACCATAACCACGTTACCTGCACGGAGTTCTTGAGCGATTTTCATTTGAGTCTGCCTAAAGCTAAATTTCGAAGGCGCGGATTCTACCAACTTCGCGGAAAAAATCCAGCAAATTCAAAGCGAGGCTATTGCCCGCCAACTTTGCCGACCATGCAAGAGCATGGCGCTCCAGATCGGCGCGCTGCATAGCAAATGCCTGCCAGGCACCGGCAATGTCGCCTTCCCCGTTCCAAGCCAGCCATAGATCTGCGTTCGCTTGACTCACCTGCGCAGGCAACCCCGCCCCATACAACGCGCTCAATGCCCGCAACTTCGCCATATGCACACCGTCGTGCTGCGGATAGATGTGCCACACGAAAGGCTTGCCCGCCCATTGCGCCCGTACACAAGAATCCTCGCCGCGCACAAAATTCACATCGCACTCCCACAATAACTCGTCGTAACGCTCCTGCTCAACGAAGGGCAGCACATATACGCGCAGATTGCCGCGCCACCATAGCTGACTGCCGTTCGTCCCGAGCTCGTCGAAGGACGCCTCACCAAAGAACGCCGCCACCTGCTGCAACACCCGCCCCTCCGGCACGCAACACACCACTGTCGTCGCGCCCTGCGCCCATGCCCGCAGCAGCGCATCAACATTGGCATTCTCGTAACTGAACAGCGAAACGCGCAGCTCCCCCCTCGCCCGCTCCGGCACACCTAAGCCACGCCAATAGGCCTGTTGCGCGGCAAGATCGGCCTGAAACGCATCGCGCCGCGCCAGCAGATCGCGCTCCAACAACAAGCCGCCCGTGTCGGGCGTGAATCCGGGGAAGAAAAAATATTTGGTTAACGGCAAACGCACATGCGGCGAGGGCAGCTTGTGACACCCAGCCACCCAGTTCTCGGCAGAGAGATATTCGAGATTCAGCCATACGGGTTTATGTTCCTGCGCCGCCATCGCCTCAACGTAAGATTCCGGCAACTTGCAGGCAAAGGCCTCGATTACCAATTCGGCAGGCGTCACCTCCGGAAATTCTTTACCCCAACGCCGCACCTCCACGCCGCGACAATACTGCAAATCCTGTACCGCACTCGCCTCTGGACACAGCTTCGCAAAACTGCGCAGATCATCCACCCACAGCCGCACGCACATGCCGTGCTCGTTGGCCAATTGCCGTGCCAAGCGCCAGCTCACGCCGATGTCGCCGTAGTTATCCACCACGGCGCAGAAGATGTCGCAGGTTTCAGGATTGGAATTCAGAACAAAAGTCATCGTTTCATTTTAGGTGCAATCGTCCGGCACGCACCAGCAAGCCAAACAGCGTCACCACACAAAACGCCGCCCCCGCATAAAAGGTAAACGAGGCACCGAGCCTATCCCACAGCAACCCGGCCGTGACGCTGGCCACCAGCATCGCCAGCCCGCTCATCAAATTGAAAAACCCATACGCCGTGCCGCGCAGATCGGCGGGCGCGGTGTCGGCCACCATGCGCGCCAGCAAGCCCTGCGTAATGCCCATGTGCAAGCCCCACAGCGCGACGCCGAGCAGCACCGTCGTCCAATGATCGTCGGTCGCCAGCACCAAGTCGGCGGCAATCAACACGAGCAAACCGATTGCCAGCAATTTGGCATGACTCATGCTGTCGGAGAGTTTGCCGAACGGATATGCGGAAGCGGCGTAGATCACATTCATCGCCACCATCACCAGCGGTACCAACGCAAGTGCAATGCCGCCCTGCGCGGCACGCAGCACGAGGAAGGCTTCGCTGAAACGCGCCAGCGTAAACACCGCGCCGATACCGACCACCCACCAATACGCCGCACCCAAGCGTTGCAGATTCGCGCGGCTGATCGGATTGACGGGCTTGTGCGCTTCCTGTTTTTCCGGCTCCTGCACACCGAACATCAGCAACGCCACTGCCAGCAAACCGGGAATCACCGCTACCCAAAACACCGCGCGAAAATCGTTGGCCCACAACAGCATCAAGCCCACGCCCAGCAACGGCCCGATGAATGCCCCTGCCGTATCCAACGATTGGCGCAAACCGAATGCCGCACCGCGTATTTCCATCGGAGTAATGTCCGCCAGCAACGCATCGCGCGGCGCACCGCGCATTCCCTTGCCCACCCGGTCGAGAAAGCGCGCCGTCAACACCATGCCCACACCCGACGCCAGCGCGAACACCGGCTTGGTCAATGCGCCCAGCGCATAGCCGAACACTGCCAGCCCTTTGCGCTTGCCCAGATAATCGCTCAAGGCACCGGAAAACACCTTCACCAGCAACGCCGTGGACTCAGCGATGCCCTCGATCACTCCCACCGTCAGGGCACTCGCCCCCAGCACCGTGACCATGAACAACGGTAGCAAGCTGTGAACCATCTCCGAAGAAACATCCATCAACAGACTGACAAAGCCCAACACCCATACACCACGGGGCATGCGAATCAGGGCGTCGTTAGCTATTTTTTGCATCGTTCAATTTGTGTCCGGTGAAATTTCAGTGCAACTGTGCACACCAATTCAATACCTCACCGGCACCCGCGCCGTCAGCGCACACAGTAATTCGTAGCTGATGGTTCCGGCGGCGCGCGCCACTTCTTCCACGGGCATGCCCTCGCCCCACAGCGTGACGCGGCTGCCGACTTGCGCATCCGCGATGTCGCTCAAATCCACTCCGATCATGTCCATCGAGACGCGGCCTAGTGTTTGCGTACGCTGGCCGTTGACGAGAATGGGAGTGCCCGTCGGCGCATGGCGCGGGTAGCCGTCGGCGTAGCCGCAGGCGACGGTGCCGATGCGCATGCTGCGCTCGGCGCGGAACAATCCGGCGTAGCCGATGTATTCGCCGGAGCGTATTTCGCGCACGGAGATGATTTCGCTGGTCAGCGTCATCACGGGTTGCAGGCCGAGTTGTTGCGCGCTCACGTCGGCGAAGGGCGATGCGCCGTAGAGCATGATGCCGGGGCGTACCCATTCGCCGTGCGTGGCGGGGTAGCGCAACAGCGCGGCGGAGTTGGCCATCGAGCGCGGTGCGCGGTAAGCGGAGGTGAGGCCGCTGAATTTTTCGAGTTGCGCAGCGACACCTGCGGCTTCGTCGGCATGGGAAAAGTGCGTCATCAGGGTGACTTCGCGCACAGCGCGGTGCGCTTTGAGGCGTTCCATCACGGCGGGTATTTCTTGCGGCACGAAGCCCAGACGGTTCATGCCGCTATTGATCTTGAGCCACACGTGCAAAGCGTTGCGGCGCGGATAGGCATCGAGCCAGTCGAGTTGCTGCGTGCTGTGGATGACAGTGGCGAGGTCGTATTCGGCGATGAGCGGCAAATCTTCCGGCGCAAAAAAACCTTCCAGCAGCAGGATAGTTTGACGGTTGCCCGCATCGCGCAGTTTGATGGCGTCTTGCACATCCAGCAGCGCGATGCCCTCCGCTTCTTCCAATGCTCCGGCGATGCGCAGCAGGCCGTGTCCGTAGGCATTGGCTTTGATGACGGCCATGATGCGGCTGGAGGTATGGCGACGCGAGACGCGCAGATTATTTTTCAGCGCGGATAGATCGATGTGGGCTTGAATGGGACGCGGCATGAATACGGCCTTACGGACTGGATAAAAGTTGGGCGAATGATAGCAGCCCCCGCATCCGGCACGTTTCAAAATATACGGGGTGTCATTAAGAATTTATAGAACGCTCCTGATATTTCATGTTATAAAACGGCCTCCAGAAAACAGCTTCTTCTAAATGAAACGCGGCTTTTACACCATACTCGCAGCACAGTTCTTTTCCGCGCTCGCCGACAATGCCCTGCTTTTCGCCGCTATCGCCCTGCTGGCATTGATGGGTGCGCCGGATTGGCACACTCCAATACTGCAACAATCCTTCATCGTTTCTTTCATCATTCTCGCGCCGTTCGTGGGCGCCTTTGCCGACTCGCTGCCCAAGGGGCGCGTGATGTTCATCAGCAACGCGATCAAGATGACCGGCTGCGCCGCCATGCTGATCGGCGTCAACCCCCTGCTGGCCTACGGCCTCGCGGGCTTCGGTGCGGCGGCTTATTCCCCCGCCAAATACGGCATCCTCACCGAATATCTGCCGCCGGAAAAACTGGTGCTGGCGAACAGCTGGATGGAAGGTCTCACGGTCATGGCCATCATTCTCGGCGCAGTGGTCGGCGGTATACTCATCAGCCCGAATGTCGCCAATGCGATATTGCAGCATTTGAATGTGCCGTTCATTCACACCGCACCCGATCTTGCCATCGGCGTCGTCTTTCTGCTTTATTCGGTAGCCGCAATGTTCAATCTTTACATCCCGCGCCTGCCTATCGACCACAAGCCGTTAAGCCGCGATCCGGTTTTTCTGGTCAAAGAGTTCGCGCACTGTTTCAAGCTGCTGTGGAAAGACCCGCTGGGGCAGGTATCGCTCGCCGTCACCACTTTGTTCTGGGGTGCGGGCGCAACCTTGCGCCTGCTGGTGCTGACCTGGGCGGCAGTTGCACTGCATTACGACATCAGCAGTGCCGCAAAACTCACCGCATGGGTTGCCGTCGGCATCGCCATCGGCTCGATACTGGCGGCGCGCTTCGTCAAACTGGAACACGCCGTAAAAGTGCTGCCGGTGGGCATCGGCATGGGCTTACTGGTATTAGTGATGCCGCTGGTCACCAGCCCTTTGCTGGCCACCCTGCTGCTCATCGGCATCGGCGCGATGGGCGGCTTCTTCGTGGTGCCGATGAATGCGCTGCTGCAACATCGCGGACACTTGCTGATGGGCGCGGGCAGCTCTATCGCAGTGCAGAATTTTAACGAGAACATCAGCATCTTCCTCATGCTGGGGCTCTACGCGCTGCTGGGAAAGATGGGCTTTTCCATCTACACCATCACCATCGTGTTCGGCCTGCTGATGGCGGGTATCATGAGCCTGCTGTATAAAAAACACGGTCACGATCAGGACAGCGGAAAGATTTAATTCTGCGTCATTCCCGCGCAGGCGGGAATCCAGCAATATAAGCAGCCCGCAAAGCGGACAACTTCTTGGATTTGTCCCGCTTCGCGGGGGATGTTTAACCCACTGGATTCCCGCCTGCGCGGGAATGACGGCCTCAGGGAGCGCAAAATGGAAATCGGAATTCTCGTTTTTTTAATCTTGCTCAGCGGTTTCTTCGCCATGTCCGAGATGAGCATCGGCGCGAGCCGCCCTGCGCTGCTGCAACAGATGGCAGCCAATGGCAACGATGGCGCGCGCATCGCCGCCGCATTGCGCGAACAACCTTCACGCTTGCTGGCCGCCACACAGACCGGACTCACCGCGTTGGCGACATTGCTCGGCGTATTCGGCGAGGCCATGTGGGTGCCGCGCATCGAGTCATTCATCGAAACCAACATCCTCTGGCTCGCCTTCGCCAAATACCCGCTGGCCTTGCTGCTGGTTGTCGGCAGCATCACCTTCGCCACCATCGTGGTCGGCGAGATCATCCCCAAACGCATCGCGCTGGCGCGCCCCGAGACCATCGCCTCGCTGCTCGCGCCGTTCATGGCGACGTTCGCCAAACTTACGCACCCGTTCATCTGGGCGCTGTCTCTGGCGAGCGAAAAGCTGTTGTCCTTTTTTCCGTTCAAGGAAAGCGAAGCGCGCGTCGCCTCGGATGAGATTCGCGCCATGATCAGCGCCGGACGCCGCGACGGCGGACTGGACGAAACGGCGGGCGAATTGCTGGGCAACGTGTTCCGCCTCGACGACCGCAAGGTGGCGGGAGTAATGACGCCCGCCAACGACATCGTCTATCTCGATTTGCAGGAACCCAGCCAGGCAAACATGGATAAAATCCAGACGCGCAAGGTATCGCGCTTCCTTGTGTGCAAAGGCGGCTTGACGCAGGTGATGGGCTATGTCGAAAGCCGCGAATTGCTGCAACGCTTAATGGCGGGCGAGCCGCTCGACATGGGCAAGTTGCCCACTCACGCCATCCACTTTATTCCCAACACGCAGTCGCTGATCGGCGTGCTGGAATTTTTCCGCCATCAAAAGACGCACCTTGCCTTGGTGGTAAACGAGTTCGGCCAAGTCGAAGGCTTGGTCACGATGAGTGACCTGCTCGCCGCCGTGGTCGGCGATGTGCCCAGTTCGGTGGACGAACTGCCGCTGGCGGTGCAGCGCGAAGACGGCTCGTGGCTGCTCGACGGCCTGCTCCCCATCGACGAGATGAAAGAAAAGCTCGGCCTCGCCACGCTGCCGGAGGAAGACCTCGGCAACTATCATACCGTCGGCGGCTTCGTCATCACCACCGTGGGACACATCCCGAAAAAAGCCGAGACATTCGACTGGGGGGACTGGCGTTTCGAGGTCGTGGACATGGACAAGAACCGCGTCGATGAAGTGTTCGCCCGCCCGCACATCCACCCCATTCCCAACGACTGAGGAGCACGCCATGACCTACCGCACCGCTACCCTGTGCGCACTTCTACTGCTAGGCGCATGCAGCCCGAGCAACGAAGAAAAAGCGCCGGCACCCAAATTATTCGAGGAACAACGCGACGCGCTCGACAAGGCCAAAACCGTCAACCCCGCGCAGCAGCAACAGGATGAAGAACAACGCAAGGCGATTGAAAAACAGACACAGTAACGGTGAATTTCGGGCTGCTTAACTCCTCAATAGGTCTGAAAAGCTGCATCGGGTGAAGCACGGCTATGCGGCACCTGAACTGCGGGCCTGAGTGTGCTAGCATTTCAACGCGTTCAAAATAGATTGGTCGTTATATTATTCCGAGGCAGATAATTTAATACAAGAAATCACTATCCCTTTGATTTTCCATTCAGCCAACGCACTTAGCACAGGAGGTTCAAATGAAGAAAAAAATATTTGCCATAACACTACTGTCCACTTTGATGGCCCCCGCTCTCGCAGAAAACATGTACGCCTCGCTTTCATTGGGAAGTGCATTTGATAATGATCTGGCTGGTTTTAGTCAAACCTCTACTGGCATGTCTTATAACTTGATGTTCGGCTACAAGGTCAACAAAAACTTTGCTGCTGAGATCGGGTACTCCTCCTTCCTAAGCGATGCCGGAGTCGCCAACACGGTAGCCACCACCGAGACCACTAACGGCTTTGAGACTGCGGGAATCGGGATGCTTCCATTCAATAACAAGCTTGCCGTTTTTGGCCGACTCGGTTACTCAAATATAAGTGCCAAATATAGCCTCAATGGTGCTGTCGGCAAGACAGAGTACCTGTCAGGTCTGGTTTACGGGGCAGGCGTTCAATTTGACATCAATAAACAGATTGGCGTCCGTGTGGGATACAACATCTACAACACCCAAGGCAGCAGAGGTGACTCGATCATAAACAACACCTATGCCTCAGCGTTGTATAACTTCTAATCAGTAGTGCAGGGGCTTGGATTTTGTGTGACCGGTCAATTGGCGGAAAACAGTCCGGCCTCCTGCTTGAAGTTCATGTGACATGCTGACCGGGTGGATGCCATGAAGACCGTTGTTCACCGCGAATCTGCAAAATCCTTTCTGCCGCTGCTCGACACCCTGCGCAGCTATCATCGGCGCTGGATACGCAACGATGTGATCGCGGGACTGTCCGCCTGCATCGTGATGATCCCTGCGGTCATCGCTTATGCCGAACTGGTGCATTTGCCGCCTATTTACGGTCTCTATGCCTCGCTTGCCGCCTCCATTGGCTATGCCTTGTTTGCCAGCTCGCGCCATGTCATCGCCGGGCCGGATGCGGCCATCGGCTTGCTGGCAGGCTCAGCCATCTTGCCTCTCACGCTTAACGATCCGGCACGCATGGCCTTTCTGGCGGCAGAGCTAAGTTTGTTTACCGGTGTGGTACTGCTGATCGGGGCGCGCATGCGTCTCGGGGTGATTGCCGAATTGCTTTCACGACCCGTGTTGATCGGCTATCTGAACGGTGCATCCCTCGTGCTGATCTCCACCCAACTCGGCAAGATGTTCGACATCAAAACCCACGGCGAAGAATTCTTTCCCGTGCTGTCCGCCATTTTTAATGAGTTGCCGAACACACACCTACCCACATTTATTTTTGGCGTGCTGCTGATCTTTTTGCTGGTGAGCCTTGCGCGCTGGTTGCCGCGCGTACCGGGCGCGCTGGCGGCGTCGGCAGTGGCAATTGTGGTGGCCTATGTTTTCGACTTGAGCCGGTACGGTATTGCCCTCGTGGGGCATGTGCCGTCAGGCATTCCCGAGCTGTCTATCCCCGTGCCGCTGTGGTCGGACATTGCCGCCCTAGCACCGGCTGCGGTGGCGATTGCCTTTCTGGCTTTTTCCGACGGCATCTTGCTGGCACAAACCTTCGCCGAAAAACACGGCTATCAGGTGAATCCGAATCAGGAGCTGGTCGCCCTCGGCTCGGCCAATATTCTGTCTTCCATGTGGCAAGGCTTTCCGGTTTCCGCCAGCCAGTCGCGCACTTCCATTGTGGATGCGGCGGGTGGTCATTCGCAGATGGCTCAGCTAGTAGTGGCGGGAGGGCTGTTTCTGTTCCTGCTGTTCTTCACCGGGTTGATCGCCATGCTGCCCAAGGTGGCGCTGGGCGCGATCCTGATTGTGACGGCGGTGAGCATGCTGGAAATGGCCTCGCTGCGTAAGCTGTACAAGGTGGATCGCAACGAGTTCGCTATCGCCATCGGCGTGACGCTGGCGATACTGATCGCCGGCGTGGTGACCGGAATTATTGCCGGACTGCTGCTGTCGCTGATTGCCGTGCTAGTAGACATCTCGCGCCCGCGCGATGCGGTGGTGCGGCGTCTCATCAAGGACGGAAAATTTCACGATTGCCTTGAGGACGATGAGGCGGAAGATGTGCCCGGCGTGATCGTGTACCGCCTCTACGCGCCGCTGATATTCGCCAATGCGCGCTATATCGTGGAGCGCATCCACCAACTCGTAAACGATGCCGGTGCGAATCTCGAATGGCTGATCATTGACGCGCAGGCGATCACCGACATGGACGTAACCGCTGCACAACGTTTCGCCGAATTACACCGCGAACTGTTGGAGCAAGGCGTACAGATAAAAATCGCCGACGCCCCCCGCCCCTTCCGCGAAGAACTGGAAAAAGTAGGGCTGTCCGACGCATTGGGCAGCCAGCAATTTTTTGTGTCGGTGAAGAAAGCGGTGGAGGCTTTTGAGCAGCGTCCGCAAGCTCAGGCGCCTGTGCCCTCGCCACGTTAAAGCCCAACCGATTGTCCTGAATATTTTCTCAGCTTAACTCCGTCGCCGTATTCACCGACTTGAGGTACAACTTTCGCGCTCGTGTAAACGACCACCACGGCAAGGCATCGCCGCCATCCATGAAATGCACAACCGAGATGAACACGTCGATCACGCACGGATCGTGGCGCACGCCCGTCCGTTTGCACAGCGCCTCATACAATGAAAACGGGTCTTGACCGACAAGCTGTAGCGGGGAACGAATGCCGATGCAGCGCAGATCGGTCGCCATCGCCTTGCCGATGTTGGGCAGGTCTTCCAGCTCAAACACTTGCTCGCGCTGCACTTTTTGCGGATTCATAACTACGCCCCTAAAGGTTGAACGCCCGCAACGCGAGCCTGCGCACATGGTCGCGCACATCGTGCGGCCATACTTTGGTGAGCACACCGAATTGCTGTGGCTGCCCCGCGAACAGCGCGCGCACCGCCTCTTCATAATCGGGCAGATTACCGGCCATGGCGGACATGAAGCGGTAGGCGGCCTCTTGCGCCTGCCGGATACGGTCTTTGTTTTCGCTGGCGCGGCTCGCCTCTTCCACCAGTTTGCGCAACGCGACCGATGCGCCGCCCGGCTGCGTCGCCAGCCACTTCCAATGTCGCGGCA
>JBAZYW010000063.1:0-10625 GCA_041659125.1 Gallionellaceae bacterium
GACGCTCTTCCGATCTGTCCGCTTGCGTATCGCATATCTGCGGCAACGAAATATCGCCGCGCAACTCGCGCACACTCACCAACGTCTGCGCAAACAACGGCTGCACGCAGGCGATGACGTATTGCAACAAAGTCTCACCGTTAAACGGCAACGCCGCCTTGTCGCGCCCCATGCGTTTCGATTCACCGCCCGCGAGAATAATAGCGGTGCAATCCGCAATCATGCCCGCACCTGCGCCAGAATAAACTGCGCGATGCCATCCACATCATCCAGCGCGAAATGCGGCAGATGCGCATACACCCCCGCCACATCCGTCACCAGCGCAATCAAGCCCTCGCTGCTGCGCGGCGTAGTAGAACAAGCGGCACGCAACACCTCGATCTTGGGACAATCCGCCTGCGAAAAACTTTCCGCCAGCACCAGATCGGCATCGCCGAAATAGCGCTGCGCCAACAACACCGGATCATGCGGCGCGGGCATATCAGCCACCAATTGCAACCCCTGCGGCGTCACCAACATACTCGCCACTGCCCCCGCCTGCTTAAAACGCCAGCTATCCTTGCCCGGCGTATCAAGCGATACCTGATGATGCGTGTGCTTGATAGTTGCGACCTTCAGCCCCGCCGCATTCAGCAAAGGCAGCAGCTTTTCGATCAGCGTAGTTTTGCCGGAACCGGAGTGGCCGACAACAGAAATAAGTTTCATTGGTTAGAAGAATGCATATTTGGATATTGCGTTGATATCGGGCAACCGGACTCGCAACAGAAGAGCATAACCTGCCTCATCAAAATGAGAAAATTATGCTGATCTCGGGGTAGGTCTCGCTGCATGAACTGTAAATCGCCGACTGGCAATCAAGATAAGACTCATAAGCAAGTCCGGCTCCGATAACGCTTCTGGAATTTGAAGCGAAATACACCCCGGCACGAACACCGAGCGAATTGATGCTGGGTAGCCCGGAAATAACGGCATGGCGATAAAACCCACCCACATATGGCCGCAACGAGGAATCCCAATAAGGAACATATTGCACGGAAGGCGAGATTTTGTTGATGCCAGGGCCGCTTCCCGACCAACTCTCGTAAGACAAACCGACGCCAAGCCCATCAAGCGGATAATAGCCCACACCCGCGCCGACAATCAGATAATTACTGTCGAAAGCATAACCCCTTCCTGCCAACACCGAAAATTGTGTACTTCCCTGCCCGAATATTCCGGACACCTCGGCGGCACGCACTGGAAGAGTGGACGATAACAGCAACATCATTATCGAAATAATTTTAACCAGCTTACTCATAAATCGTGCGCTCCCTTCTGTGCATTTTTCTTGCTGAAAAGACACGAATGACATAGTTATAAACCCACTCGCTTGTGGAATTATTCATCTGGTTTTGGCGCGGAGCGAAAGCCTGCTGCTCGTATCAAAATCGCCCTTGCGACTTGTTAATGTAATTCGACAACTGCTCGGCTTCCCGATTCATACGTATCAGGTTGGTGTGGGTATTGCGGAACAAGGCGCTCATCACTTTATAGATGATGCGCGGGTTGCTATCGATCAATGTCTCGAAGGCATCCGGCTCCAAGGTGTAGACGGTGGCGTCGCCGTTGGCCACCAGCGTTGCCTTGCGCGTGCTGCGGTCGATGAAGGCGCGTGTTCCGGCGCACTCCCCCTTGCTCATGGTATAGCGCACCTCGCCTTTGCCATCTTTGTTGCCGTACAAATCGAGTTGGCCGTCGACCAAAATATACAGCGTGCTGGAAGCCTCCCCCTCTTTGGAAAGCAGCTCGCCGTTTTTCAGATGCCGAACTCCCATGACAGCGCCGAGAATGCGCCCTTCGCCCAGGGTCAAGTCCTTGCCGATGGAAGATTTGCAGATCAATTCAACGCGAATTTCATTACTCATACGGGTGCTCTCCATAATGTGATGTTAAAAATTCCTGCGGGTCTGAACACTTGCAATTTTTCACCGGCGCATCATCACGCCACTCATGGTTTAAATCAAGTTCACCTACGGATGCGGCGTAACCCACGACTCACCCTGCGGGGTGGTTTCTTTTTTCCAGATCGGCACACGCTGCTTCAGCTCGTCGATCATCCAGCGGCAGGCGTCGAATGCGGCGGCGCGGTGCTCGGCGGCGGCGGCGATGAACACGATGTTGTCGCCCGCGCGGACGGTGGTGATGCGATGCACGATGCGCGCATCCAGCAGGCTGAATCTTGCTATGGCTTCGCTGCGCAATTTGCTCATCTCGGCCAGCGCCATACTGCCGTAGGCTTCGAAGCCGATCTCGCTCACGTCGCGCCCTTCGGAAAAATCGCGCGCACAACCGAGGAAGGTGGCGATGCCGCCGATGCGCTTTGAGCCGGCTTTCAGCGCGGCGATCTCGGCGTCTTGAGAGAAGTCTTCTTGCTGGATGCGGACGGGATCGGACATATCAACCTCCCGAGAACTTCGCCATAAAGGCAATCTCATCGCCGTCGTTCAGCGGCAACTGCATGTCTTTTACCTGCGTCTGATTCACGGCGGTGAAGCTCACAATGTCGAACGCCTGCGGGTGCTGTGCACTCAGTTTGGCGACAACATCCTGCAATTTCATTCCGGCGCTGAATGCCAACTGCGTCTCACGCATCTGCACGCGGTCTGCCACAGGGCCGAAGAACAGTACGCGAATCACGCTTCACCTCTGCGCCACACACCGCTTTTGCCACCGCGTTTTTCTTCGAGCTGCACGTTCTCGATGCGCATGCCTCTGTCCATCGCTTTGCACATGTCGTACACGGTGAGCAGCGCGGTGCTGGCGGCACATAAGGCTTCCATTTCCACGCCTGTTTGCCCCACGCATTTGGTAGTCGCGGTGACACGCAGGCCGACACAGCCGTCGGCATCGGCTGCGTTGATCTCGTCGAAGGAGACTTCCACGCCGGTGAGCGGCAGGCTGTGGCACATGGGGATCATGTCGGGGGTGCGCTTCGCAGCCATCACGGCGGCGACATCGGCGACGGCCAGCACATTGCCTTTGGCGATGGTTCCGGCACGGATGCGCGCCAGTGTGGCGGGCTGCATGCGGATCACGCCGCTGGCGATGGCCACACGCTGGGTATCGGGTTTGTCCGACACATCCACCATGCGGGCGCGACCGTTTTCGGAAAAATGTGTCAGTTCATCCATCGTTTTTCATCCGTTTAGCAAGGGCATGTAACACTTATGGTGCATTGCAATCGGGCGTTGTGTCCGTACAATGAGGGCGCTGACATTAACAGATTTCCCCTTTTCTTTGGCGTGAAAAATCGCATTTATGACTGCTCTGCAAGATAACTTCGGACGCAAAATCGAATACCTGCGCTTGTCGGTGACGGATCGTTGCGACCTGCGTTGCTCGTATTGCATCCCCAAAGGGTTTCACGATTTTGAGACGCCCGAGCACTGGCTTACTTTCGACGAGATTGAGCGCGTCGTTGCCGCGTTTGCGCGTCTGGGCGTGGCACGCGTCCGCCTGACCGGCGGTGAACCGCTGACGCGTCCGCGCATCGCGGAATTGGCAAAACGTTTATGTGCCCTGCCCGGCGTGAACGACCTTTCACTTTCCACCAACGCCACGCTGCTGGCGCGCTATGCCGCCGATTTATATGCGGCGGGCGTCTCGCGTCTGAACGTTAGCTTGGATTCGCTCGACGCACCGCGTTTGGCTTGCATCACCGGACGCGATTGTCTGGCGCAGATACTCGACGGCCTGACCGCCGCCAAGCTCGCCGGGTTTTCGCCCATCAAGATCAACATGGTGGTGCTCGGTGGTGAAAATGAACACGAAGTCGAGAAGATGGTCGAATTTTGCATGGAGCAAGGTTTCATCCTGCGCCTCATCGAAACCATGCCGATGGGCGACAGCGGACGCAACGCCAATTATGTGAATCTGCAACAGGTGCGGCAGCGCCTGCAACAGCGCTTCGGTCTGGTTGACGGCGTGGTGTCCGGCGGCGGGCCTGCGCGCTATCTGCAATCGCTCGATGGCTCGTTTTCATTGGGCTTCATCACACCTATCTCGCAACACTTCTGCGACACCTGCAACCGCGTGCGCCTCTCGGCGGACGGCACGCTGTATCTGTGCCTGGGTCAGGAAGACACACTCGACCTGCGTTCATTATTGCGTGACGGCATCGACGATGCCGGACTGGAAGCGGCTATCCGCGACGCCATCGCCAAAAAGCCGGAACGTCATGAATTCAAAGAACAGCCGAACAAAATCGTGCGCATCATGACCCAGACGGGCGGCTAAAGCATTTTCCGGGATGTAAACCACAGCATTTCGCAACCGCCTTGCAGAGCGTTTGCGATCGGGAAAGCTGACAAGACTTTATGAGCAATATTAATTCAACTCAGATTGTTCAAGATTTTCATTCCAGGTAAAGAAGCTGGCGCTAGTTTTCTGGCTATTATCATTCGCTTCCGCAACTGTTCCTTGTGCGTCTGCGACCGTTTCCACATACGCCGTTCCTGCGTATTGCTCTGTATCTAATGAGTCTTCTTCTAATTGGGCAAGATAGCTAAAGTGAGATAGATCCGTGGGATCAAATGTACTGACAGAAGGCTTTACCTCTCCTCTGGATGCGCATCCACCAAGAATGCTAACCATCAATCCAATAATCAGTAAATTTTTCATCAAACCCTCCTAAGTCGCTCATTCATCAGACAGATCAATCATGTCTAGATGTGTTATCGGCTACAAACGGGAAATATTTAGGGGGGGGTAATGAAAACGCTGAAAACGAAAAAGGCCTGCATCTCTGCAAGCCTTATAAATACTGGTGGCCCGGGGCGGAATCGAACCACCGACACAAGGATTTTCAATCAAAAAATAGCCCTTAATAATCGGCGTACTAGCACGTATCGTGCTTTACATATTTATTGTCTTGTCGACCACCCCAATTCCTCCAATCAAACTAGCAAATATAATTGTAGAAAGATTTTATTTCTTAGTTTTCCAGCAAACATGCCGATATCCAAATAATAGATATTTAAATATTGGCATGAACTTCTAAAGATATCTAAGCTGCCAAATATATAGAATATTTTGAAATACGGTGTATTTCATAGCGTTATTGCCAATTTGGGGTATTGCCAATGCTAGAAGTCTGTGGCATCTTGACTAAACTTTTAGTCCTTCTTGCAATCACATTTTTGCAAGGATGTCAAGTTTCTGGGGAGCTGGAATCCAAATCCAGCCATAACCAAACAATAATAAAATACTTACTGACGGGGTGAGATATGTCTAATGCAACCATACTTGGAAACATCATGTGGGAAGTGTTAAAAGACGGGCAAACAAGAACCCTCAAACAAGAAGAGGTTGCCAATTTTTACATGAACTTTCATGCTGATGTCTCTGAGAAAATTGATGAGATTCGTAGTGAGCAACGACGAGCGTATGAAGAAGAAAGGAATTTGATTCTTTCTTAATTTTCAATCTTAAAAGTCATTGTACGCAAGTACGATGACTTTTTATTTTTGTGCCAGATATGCCATCCAATCGTCTCGAGATTTTCCCATTTTCTAATATAAATGGCGCTCTTTCTGATTTAGCATTTAACATTCAAAATCAGCATCACGGTGCTTCGCCAAGATTAGCACCTCTGCAAAACACCCTTACCCATATAGGCAATCTGGGTTGCAAAACCATCATCAAGCAACACGATGTGCAAGATCCCGACTTTTTAGCAGAATACTATGCGTACTATTCAAGAGTATTTGGCAAAACGCCTAAATATTGTCATCGATTGCACTTTTTCTCCAAAGAGATGGGCGCCAATGAGGATGTTTTAGATTTTATAGATCGCGCTGCTACAGGTTCCGATAGTTACTTAGGTTTCATTACGGTACGTCCTGTTCGTTCAAGTCCTGTTGCAGCAACTATCCTTCGTCCCCTACCCAATCAACGCTTTCTCCTTTCTCTCGATAGCTTTGATGTTCATCTTGCAGGAAGACAGTTTCATGTTTGTGGCACCCCATATATCCAGCAGGACAATGCTGTCGGCGCCTGCGCTCAGGCCTCTATATGGATGGCGCTACGAACTTTACGCAAAAAAGAGGGCAACTCCGCAATTGATCCCGCACAAATAACGAGCGCGGCAACTAGATTTTTAGTTCGAGGCAGAACACTTCCAAATCGAGAGGGGCTGGCAGTCGATCAAATAATCGAAGCTGTCCGCTCATCCGGTTACTCGCCACAAATAATGCAGTTTAGTGCCGTTGGTCATCTCACTGGATCCGCACTTCTTAATGCCAAGAGGAAAGTTTATACATATGTTGAGTCTGGAATCCCTGTTGTTCTTGGCATTTTTCCTAACCCCAGTGCGGGTCACGCAATTGTAGCAATTGGCCACACATGGAATCAGTGCACTGCGGTCTCGCCATATGCAACCGGAACCGGAGTAAACTTTTACAATGCAGCTGATTGGGTATGCAGTTTTATTGTGCACAATGACAACACAGCACCCTATATAGAGCTACCTGAAACCGCCACAGATGGTTACAGCTTCGAACAAGTTCGTAATGCAATTCCGTTGTTGCCAAGTGATGTATTTATGACTGGCGAAGAGGCTGAGCGCGTAGCTGTAACAATATTGACCAATTTGTTGCAACTGCAAATCCCACCTAATGCTGCCGACGGTACTAAGCCCCAAACTTTAAATCTTGTAACGAGGACTTATCTGCTTGAACGATTTAAGTTTAGAGATTGGATCACTAACAATACCAATATCAATAATGATGTAAAAAAATACTACCGCCTCAAGTCTCTTCCGAAGCGTATTTGGGTTACTGAGATTTGCTTATTAGAACAATACAATGGTGTTTCGAGTGGTAGCTTAGCTCGTGTTGGTGAGGTGCTTATTGATCCAACTGGCGAACCAAATGATGGGCCATTCCTTAGTGTCCATTTGAATATTTCAGCGATCTATACCGCACATACCGGCACTCCCCAAGGCGTTATTATTGACAGAAGCGCGGACGGTGCTGAAATAACATATATACCGATTAATGTAGATACCTGTTATTCGCCTCTTTGTAGATAACTCCCTCTCTCTTCTATAGGCTTTGCAAAGCCGCGCTAAGGGTTGCTGAAATCCCCTTCCTACGCAGTATCTTCTTGGCTGCCGACTATGTCCACAAAAGATAGATAGGCGCAATTTGTCCGAACTGCTATCGACTAATTCATTCTGGCAAAGATGGAAAGGCTTGGAATAAACGCGTGTAGGGTCTTTTGAATGCAAAAAATAAGGCGAATTGTAGAAAAATAAAAAGGCCTGCATCTCTGCAAGCCTTATAAATACTGGTGGCCCGGGGCGGAATCGAACCACCGACACAAGGATTTTCAATCCTCTGCTCTACCGACTGAGCTACCAGGCCATCTTTACGAAGGGGCGCATTATAGCGACTATCATCATTTAAGCAAACCATGACGGTTGAAATTAAACAAAAAAAGAACCCCGCTTGCGCGGGGTTCTTTTTGTACGACATGAAATCATAGCGAGCGAACTCGCTAAAAGTTCATTACATCATGCCGCCCATACCACCCATGCCGCCCATATCGCCACCACCCATACCACCGGCTGGTTTGTCTTCTGGCAACTCGGCAACCATGCAAGCGGTTGTCAGCATCAGACCGGCAATAGAAGCCGCGTTTTGCAGTGCCACGCGTGTAACTTTGGTCGGATCAACCACGCCCATCGCCAACATGTCGCCATATTCGCTGGACGCTGCGTTGTAACCATAGCTGCCCTTGCCTTCCAACACTTTGTTTACCACTACCGAAGGCTCGTCGCCTGCGTTTGTGGTGATGGCACGCATTGGCGCTTCCATCGCGCGCAGCACGATAGTGATACCGGCGTCCTGGTCATGGTTGTCGCCCTTGAGTCCGGCAACCGCAGCCTTGGCGCGCAACAACGCAACGCCTCCTCCGGGAACAATGCCTTCTTCAACAGCGGCACGGGTTGCATGCAATGCATCTTCCACGCGTGCTTTCTTTTCTTTCATTTCAACTTCAGTCGCAGCGCCGACCTTGATCACGGCAACACCGCCAGCCAGCTTGGCTTTGCGTTCTTGCAGCTTTTCTTTGTCGTAGTCGCTGGTGGATTCTTCGACTTGCTTGTTGATTTGGCCGATACGCGCCTTGATTGCATCTTCCTTGCCAGCGCCGTCGATGATGATGGTGTTGTCTTTGCCCACTTCGATACGCTTGGCTTGACCCAGTTCGGCCAAAGTTGCTTTTTCCAGAGACAGACCCACTTCTTCAGCGATCACTGTACCGCCGGTCAAAGTAGCGATGTCTTCCAGCATTGCCTTGCGACGGTCGCCGAAACCCGGCGCCTTAACAGCAACAGTCTTCAGAATGCCGCGAATGTTGTTCACTACCAGTGTAGCCAGCGCTTCGCCGTCTACATCTTCAGCGATGATCAGCAACGGACGACCGGACTTGGCGATTTGCTCAAGGATAGGCAGCAGGTCGCGGATGTTGGAAACCTTCTTGTCGTGCAGCAGGATGTACGGATTGTCCATCAGGGCCAGTTGACGATCCTGATTGTTAATGAAGTAAGGTGACAGGTAGCCGCGATCAAACTGCATACCTTCCACGATGTCCAACTCATCTTCCAGACCTTGGCCGTCTTCAATAGTGATGACGCCTTCTTTGCCCACTTTTTCCATCGCAGCAGCGATTTTCTCGCCGATTACGGTGTCGGAGTTGGCGGAAATGCTACCGACTTGAGCGATTTCTTTGCTTGTCGTGCATGGCTTGGAAAGTTTCTTCAGCTCTTCAACAGCGGCAATCACCGCCTTGTCGATACCGCGCTTCAGATCCATCGGGTTCATACCGGCAGCAACAAACTTCATGCCTTCCTGAACGATAGATTGTGCCAATACGGTCGCAGTCGTTGTACCGTCACCGGCCACATCGGAAGTCTTGGAAGCCACTTCCTTGACCATTTGTGCGCCCATGTTCTCGAACTTGTCTTTCAGCTCGATCTCTTTGGCTACGGACACGCCGTCCTTGGTAATAGTAGGGGAACCGTAAGAGCGATCCAGTACTACGTTACGACCCTTTGGGCCCAGTGTTACTTTAACTGCATCGGCCAGAATATTAACGCCGACAACCATCTTGGCACGTGCTGCATCATGAAATTTAACGTCTTTAGCTGCCATGTTTTATATCTCCTGAATTCGTAAATTACTTAGGCTTCAACCACGCCGATGATGTCATCTTCGCGCATGGTCATATATTCCTGGCCGTCCATTTTGAAAGCTTGTCCGGCATATTTGCCGAACAACACTTTATCGCCAACCTTGACGCTCATCGCGCGCAGCTTGCCGTCGTCGCCGACTTTGCCGTTACCGACAGCGATGATTTCGCCTTGATCCGGCTTCTCGGTTGCCGCATCGGGAATCAAAATACCGGATGCAGTCTTACGCTCTTCTTCCAAACGTTTTACGATGACGCGGTCGCTTAAGGGACGAATCTTCATGCTTTACTCTCCTAAAACAAACAGTTAACTAAAAATTGACGGCATCCATTAGCACTCGATGCCAGCGACTGCTAATAATAGGGGCGGGAGTGGCATATTTCAAGTGTATCGCGAAAATTTATTGGTGAATATAAATATAGCGGAAGACAAAAAAATAAAGTGGAAGACAGCTGGTTGTCTTGGTGCGTCTCGCTTCACACAGAGGTGGCACCATGATTCATAGCCGCGCCTGCTTGTCGTTCGTTCCTCCTTTGTTGCCAGACCAGACCTTATATTCATGGGGAGCAATGTTTCATGAAATGTCAGGAAACGCCACTGTCGAGGAATCTCTAGTGCAGACGTTTGCACTCGTTCGGAAAGGGCTTCATTTCCACATACCTTCACACCTTGAGGCGTTCTGCGCCAATACTCAGTTGGCACTTGGGACAACCGAGGACATTGTCGAAATCGCAACCACACTTCCCTATTACACGAAGTTCCGTTCGCCTAATGTGACTTCCAGCATCATGAAGCTAGTCAGAAGCAACAGCAGCCACGGAGTAGCGCAGGCTCTTGGGATGGCTAAAACAGCAAGTTATGCTCACCCGCCTCGGCGAAGCTGCTATCAGTGCATCCAGGCTGATATAGACACATTCGGATTTGCCTACTGGCACCGCGATCATCAGCTACCAGGAGTTTTGATTTGTCCAAAGCACGGCACAACACTGTTGTCGCTACCGTATGACCATGATTCCATCCACAGTGAGACGTTCTTGCGTCCAGATGATGATTGGAATTTGATAGATACCAATACGCATCCCGATTGGCCGAGTGACACCCTGATTACACTGCATCGCCTAGCGCAACTTGCCACGGATATGGCTAGAGGTGAACTTATGGGCGGCTATTCAATGAGCAAAATGCGGGACGCATGTCTCTCGATGCTAATTGAGCGCAATCTGATCGCCTCGGACGACTCCTTAATGGTGACTCAAGCGCTGCACGACTATGAAAACCATTACAACAGTATCGCAGACGTACCTGAAATCGCCATGGCCTCTCAAAGCTCAATTCGTCCCCTCTTGTACGTTTTGCGACAAGTTGACTGTCGAACTCATCCTCTTGAGTGGAT
>JBAZYW010000064.1:0-10609 GCA_041659125.1 Gallionellaceae bacterium
ATTGCAGTGAGGCGCGCTTTTGTGCAGGTGGCATGGTTATTGCAGTAAGGCGCGCTTTTGTGTCTGGGGCGTGCATCTTGCGGTGTTTTTTCGCAAGATGCATGACACTGACACGGAGGCACAGGGTTATCGTGCCTCCATGCGCCGGGCAGCAATAACCATGCTACCTGCACGGAGGCACAGGGTTATCGTGCCTCCATGCGCCGAGTGGCAATAACCGTGCCAGCATTTTGCGGGTGCTGAAAAAATGGCCGAGCCGACCAGCCCCGCCCGCCCGCACTCCGCCCACAACCTGCGGCGCAGCCGCCTCAACCACAAGCCCGCCCTGCTCGCCCTCGGGTAGCGGGCGACTGGGCGCGCCCAGTGTCCAGAATGCTCTCTATGGCGTCATGTGGGAGAACCGACCCCTAACTAGGTGAGGCAACTTACATCCCCTTGGATGGGCTGAATACCACCCCAGAATCGACCGCAAGACCCCTGACCATACACAGACCCTACCCCGACCGCTTCGCTCGCGCTGCGCGCTCGCTCGCTCGGCCTGCGCGCCGCCCCGATGGGCGGTAATGCGGCCCGGCTGTTGCTCCACCCCGACCGCTTCGCTCGCGCTGCGCGCTCGCTCGCTCGGCCTGCGCGCCGCGCTCGTTGGCGCGGAACCCATAGCGCGTGCGCTGAACGTGTAAACCCCGCCCCCCTGCCCCCCGTGAGGGGGGTGCTGGTGCTGGCGCACCAGCCGCTTTGCGCTTGTGCCTTTCGGGTTGGCCGTTCGCGCCGGTGGGGGGTGGGTTGGGGGGTGAGAAAACCAGCACAGTCTCATCGTGCTGGTTTTCCCCCAATTCCCATCCCTGCCTTTGATCTTGCGCTTGATTATAAAAAAAAAGCCGGGGTGATTTACCCCGGCTTCCTTCATGCAGTTGCTTTTTATGCTGCTGCTGCGGCGGTGCTGTACTTGATCGCCAGCAACTCGTTTTTCGCGTCCTGGAGCGCCAGCTTGGTGTTGTCAGCGTCCAGCTGGCGGATCAGTGCGTCGGTAGCGTTTGCTTTCTCGATGATCAGCGCCTTTGTGTCACAGCAACACTCAGCGATTGCTGCTTGCAATGCAGCCGTGTTTGTGGCTGCGGTAAGTGCCGCCTGAGCCGCGAGGCGCGACATTTCCAGCTGAACGCCAGCAATAGCGAGTTCTGCGGACTTTGCGTTGTCTTCCACGGACTCTTCAACCGCACGCTGCGCTTCAACTATCGCCACGTGGTTGTTGCCTTCTGCACGCGCCACATCGCGGCTGATGTCCGCGTGATCGCGTGCAAGCGTTTGTTGAATCAGCAAAGACGCAAGCCCGATGCCCAGATCGTTGCCACCAAAACCATTTGTAAAGCCCGCGATAGCGGGAGTACCTACGACGACTTCAGCCATGATATTTCTCCTTGAATGTGGCGAGCCGGACGGCGCGCCGGTGAATAACATACGCTCGTTTTTGACAAAAAGAAACCCCACGGGTTTGAGCCGTGGGGTTTCGATTACCGCTGCGCGCTGTTATGCGTAAACGGGTGGCGTTGCTGTCGGGATGGCATGGATGCCCAGGGCATACATGCCATACACGTAGCGCAGGAAAACCTGACCTGCGGACAGCGAGGTTGTTGGCACGCCCAGCGCGCCCTTTTGTGCGACTGCTGGGATGGCCGGAACCAGTGCGGCGGCGGCGTTATCCCATGCGGTTTTTTCCGCAGGGAGAAAGCCGGTCCACAACGCATCAGCGGCAATCGCGTTGACTGCGTTGACGCCGATCTCGCCTTTGACAAGGTAGCCGTTCCACGTTTGGCCGGTCGGTGCGGCCAAGCCCAACAGAATCTTGTCTGTGGATGTGGCAGCTGGATACATCATAGCTGTCAGGTTTGCGAAACGCTGGCCCGCGCCTGCTACGCGAACGTAGTTGCGTGCGGCCTCTTGGTTTAGGCTCATCGGGTTGGATGGTGTGACCAGCAGACGTGCCACGTTTGTGCCGATGCGGTTTGCGAATACGAGCGCGCCGCCGAACTTGCCAGATGCCTGCATAGACATCAAAGGACCTTGTACTTTTGCCATGATGATTCTCCTTAAAAAGTGTGCGGCGGGATGCCGTGGTGCGTACATTGGCATGATTCTTGCCAGCGTGTCAAGTTGGTTATGCTGCTTGAAATGAAATGCCTGCGAGCGAAAACCAAACGATTGAGCCTGTAGATGCGTAAACGTCACCTGCCGATGATATGGCGATCTCTCCAAATGCGTGGTCTGAGACCGTTCCAATATATTGGTCGTTCGTTGGCCTCATGCCTGCTGGCAGGGTGAACATTGGCGTGCCTATAGTGCCGTTTTTTGCCATGCCGCGTAGCCGCACAATTTTTTTTTCGTCGATGCAATATTCACATGGGTCAGTTCCCGCGCCAAAATTAACCCACCCGTTCAGAAAAGTTACTGGTAGCCACGTGAGCGTAGCCTGTGCCTGTAACGCTTCGATCTCTGCTTTTGCTGCTGCGAAATTCGCGCGTACACTGGCTGTTGTTGGTGTGCCTGCTACTGGTTTTGTTGCGTCGATCAATGAGGCCATTTTGTTTTCTCCTGTCGTTGTTGATTATTCCGGCAGTGGCCACGTGGTTGCGCCGCTGTCCCATGTTGACGCGCCAGCGTCCCAGACGCTTGCCGTTGGTGTTGTGTGCGTGAGATTCCATTCACGCATGAACAACTGGAAGCGATTTAGGCCCAGCTTTTGACCTGGCACGCGATACACCTGCTTTTGCGCGTCCGTCATTGCGTGCCATGCTGCTACACCTAGCGCAAAGCGCGCTCTGTATGGCTGTTGCGCTGGCGTGTTGCGCAGGGTGCCACGCACCCATATGCGCACCTGCTGCCGCTTGCTTGCGTCTCCTGCGATGTTGCCGTGACCAGCGCGCGTGCGCTGGTACACGTATTTGCCGAACGGCCTGGTGCTGTTCTCTGGTGTTCCGGTCAATATGCCGGTTAACTCGATATATGTGCGCTTCATGTTTACCTCGCAACCGCCTCATTGAGTTAGAGGCCATATTGATTGATCTGTTATCAGCGTGAAGTTTTCTACGTCATACAACCCATCTATCGCTGTTGAATATGCCTGCCCAGCCTCGGCATCTGCCAGCTGTGTGAATGTGTAACTCCATGCGCCCGCTGGCTGCCCTGACACATATGCGATTTCCAGATAGTAGAGAATTATTTGTCCTATTGGTGAGTCGTAAATCTGGGATGCGTTACCTCCCCCACCAATACCTTCAACTACATCAATGACTGATGATACGGGTACATCCTGTGTGCAATAGCCCGTAAATTGCAGCGCGAGACCGTCATATTCATGTGCAACTGTCCGAAGGTCGCCTGTCACGTATTTGTCGTGCGCCATTACACGTGCGAACGTTGGACAGCCGCTAACCCCTATCAGTTTTTGAACGTCGTATAGCATCGTTGACGACAGCCTGCGGCGCGTGACGTTGTAAAAATACTTGACTTCAGCCGCTATTGGGGCGTTGCCAACATTGCCTCCTGCGTCTATCGCCAAAACGCAGGTGTTGTAAATGTTGTCGTGGTTGTCGTCGGTCGGAGCTGCGCGATCGGGAGCCGCATTGAATGTGATCGTATCTACACCAAGCGTAAACGCAGTCCTATCTACACCCCTGTTTCCGGTCATTTCTATTGGCACTTGCCCGTAGTCCACAACCAACTTAATTGATGCTGGTACTCCGCCCGACAAGTATCTCCATGTTGTCGCATCGGTTGATACCACGCCGTTTATTACTGGCTTTGCGATCCTGAATATCCCGCCGCCTTCAATCGAAAACATTTCCACCGGAAGCATGGCTGTATTGTATGGCGCGCCTGTGTTGTGGGTAATGCTGGCTATAGTTCGGTTTGAGCCGTTCGTAAAATGCAGCGTTCCATCTTCGCTGCTGCACTTGTTCAGCTGCCACAATTCGGTGGTCGCGTTCATGCTGCTGCTGACCATCGTGTTGTTGTTAAATCTATAGCCCATCATCGGCATAGGCGCGACAAGAACAACTGCCCTTGAGATAACGACGCCCTGCTCTTCGTATTTTTTGCCTCGGATGTTTTTGATAACTCTGTATGGCTTTTGCAGCGAGAAATAAGGCGCTGCCCCGCGCGGCGTTATGTATCTGTAAATGTGTGCGGATGGCTTTGCTGTTGGTGGTTCAAGCGTTGTCAGGCGTGCGCTCGTGTCTGCCGCGAGCCAGTTTTTAGTAATCACCGAAAGCATTGCGCGCGATGGCCGCTGGTCAGCGTTTGCGAATATCGTGCCTGTTACTTTCAAAAAAACAGGTTCCTCGGCTCCTTGAATTGTGTCTAGTTGCAACTCGAACACAAGGCGCAACCAAAATAACTCAACGTCGGAGAATACTCCGGCAACCGTCTCGCCGTAATATGAAGCCCCACCGGAATCCAATACCCCGTTGCCATACACAGGCGTGGATGGCATGTTCAACACATCTGGGTATGCATAATTCCTTGCGCCGATGAATGGGCCTGACGTTGGGTAATTGACCAATGTGTCTTCGGATACTAGCTTGCACTTTGTCCAATAGCGCGGTTCAAATATCCCCTGCTTTATATTGCGAACCTGCTGCGCTTTAAGCCCTGCGTCTGGAGCCTGCCTGTTGACAATGGTTAGGTATTTGATCATTTCATCAACGGCTTTCTCAATGTCGCGGACGTGTTTAGATTTCCCCTTTTTGCGGAGCGGCTTGTGTGCGGCCGGTTTTGTGCGAGCAATAAAAAACGAGCCTGACAGGGTGGGCTTGCGTGATATCAGCTTTGCATAAGCCGCAGCTAGTTCTGGCGGTATTGTCTGCGTGTCGATCTTCATGCGAGTGATTCCCAGCGTTGAATCAGCTGGCGCGCAATCTCTTCACAGTCTGCGCGCAGATATGCTTCGTGGTTGTGGTGTGAGGCAGCAGCCGTAAAATTGCCACTCCCTATCCAGACCGAGCGCGCATCAATAACACAGGTCTTTGCGTGCAGCAACTGATTGCCTGTTATGTAGTGAATCTCCATGCCCGCTTCCTGAATCCGTCGCCCTGCGCCCGCATTTCCTTTCGTGGCTGGATGTATCGCGGTCGGTGCAGGAAGCCAAACACCAACGCGCACGCCGCGCTGCACGGCGGCGCACCAAACAGCCCAAAGCTCCGGCCAGTGGCCGGTTGCGTTCGGTGTAGGTGGCAACATGGAAAGTGCGCTTATGTGTATCCCGCCCACTGCTTTTGCACATTCATCGGCCAATGCCTTTGCCCAGCCTGCGCCGTGGTAGGCGAGGTTCTGCTGTCCTGTTGGTGAGTTCATAGTATTGCCTCCGGTATGAGCGGCATCGCGGGCGCAACGATCATCTGGTATTGATATTCGGCAAAGAAAGTTGCCCAGGTATTTGATCTGCGCACGACTGCGACCGCGTGCCACTTGTTTTTGTCCGCGACGGAAAGAGTCAGGAATGCCGCGCGCGCATCGCGCATGGCCTGCTGGTTTATAAGCTGCGCCGCCGATGTCTGCGGGTAGCTCTTCGCTTTGCTTGTTGCGACCGCGCCGCCCAGTGTTGCGCGAAAAGAGAGAGTGCGCCCGATCGTTCCGGACGCACTGAGGGAGTGCAGCGGGTGAATGATCTTTGCCATTTCATTTTTTTGTGGGCTGCGAGCCGTGGTGCACTTCGATGTGAGTGCGTAGCCACCGCCTCACATCGCGTACCTCGAACAGCATCCACATCGTCAGGCCGACTTGACCATAAGACGCGGCCAATTCCAGTACGTTAGACACTGCCGGCCTCATGCTTCAGGACGGCTGCCAGTCCTGCGAAAAGACCCGCCCAAGCGGCCAGATTTGTCGGGTTTGCAGCGATGACCGGTGCGACTTGCGACAGCAAGCCGAACCCCGCATATGTTGACGGTTGAGACAGAAGGCGAAGGATATTATTCATTTTTGACGCTCCTTGTGGTTGGTGGGTTTTGGTTTGCCCTGACTGGGGGCGGTTGCAATCTGAGGCATTTTTAACAGCGTGTCAAGCCGTCCAGTCTGCGCGGGGGTGCAGGGGGCACGCCCCCTGCTCGACCAAAATACCCTAAGCCAGCGAGTGAGGACAGGCTGTTGAATTGCAGTCCTGCGTGCAACCTGGCTCGTCGCATTCGCGCGGTTCATGCTCGGCGCGCGGAACATCGTTTACCTCGATCATCAGCGATAACCCGCGCATCAGGTGTTCGAACTGGGTCACGATGCTGATGCTCTGGTCAACCGCCATCTGCTCTTTACCAAAGCGGTTCGTCAGCGCGCGTCGCGTATGCCCCAGCCCGATGCAGCCTGATAACTCGGACTGAAAACCCATGTCAACATCGCCCGCGAAGTTGGCAGGGTGAATCAGAATGCCTACGCGCCCGTGCCTATCTTCCAGCCGGTACAGGTCACGCTTGAACCGCTTTGAATAACACCAGACGGCGCGATATTTACCGGCCAGAATTCGGCCTCGCATCGGCTTGTTCGCGCGGTCAGGAAGTTCCAGCGTAGTGCACCTGAAGTCGAACAGCGGCATATGCATAATGCCGAACGTGCCCTCGTCCGATTCATGTGTCCTGCTGATAATGATTTCTATTTCTCCAACCATTTTCTGTGCCTCCCTTTCAAAGTGTAAAGCCAAGTTCCTGAAGGCGCGCTGCCTGCCTCATGTAGTAGCGGAAAAACTGATGATGGCGGCAATGACGCTGCCACCAGTTCAGCCGCTCGTGCGGGTACGGTGCGGCGTGGTACTTAGCCCATGACGCGGCGTAGCTGCGCCGTGCGAAATATCGTCCTATTGCTGAGATGAAATAGCTCATTCGGAATACCTCCTTGCTCTTGTGTTGTTGACCTTAAAGCCTCGTGTCACATCGAAGCCGCTACCCTTCAACTACTTTACAATTTCATCCTCCTGCATCGAAAGAAATGTGTCCAGCGTCTGCCTGCTGCACCGCATCAGCCGAGCAATGGCCGATTTACTCACCTTTGAATCTAACAATTTCTGAATGTCCGGCATCCTCCCTTCGAGTTTATTGCGCTTGCCCTTCGCGCCCACCTGACGGCCTATAGGAAGGCCATTTGCCTTGCGCGCGGCAAGCGAAGCCTTGGTGCGAGCGCGCAACAAGTCGCGCTCGATCTCAGCAGCCATGCCCAGAACTGTGATCACGATTTTTGAGGACATGGAACCGTCTATCTTGATGCCCGACTTCACGATGATCACGACGATATTGCGCTCCGCAGCGGCTTGCAGAAACGTCAGGACGCCTACGGTTGATCTGGCGATGCGCGACACCTCAGATACGATGATTGTGTCCTGTGGTTCGGCACGCTCAAGCACGCGTGCCAACTCTCGCTGTTGCCACGGCAGGCCTCCGCTGGCCGTGTCGCTCGACCAGCTGAATTGCTTTGTGTCGGCTTCCGGGAAAGCGGCGCAGATGATCTGCCGCTGGCTCTTCTCATCCTGTTTATCGGTGCTGATGCGGATGTGTGCGTGGATGGTCATGGTGCACCGCCATCGCTCTTCGTCAGCAACAAACGAGCCTGAATCCTCTCTGCCTTGGCCTGCTCATCGCGTGCGTTCAACAAGCAGCGACCACGGCCAATTATCTTTTTCAGTTCCTCGCGCGCATCCTTTTTGGCGAACGTGTTGCCCTCGATCATGCTTGCGACTGCTGATAGCAGATAGCTAAACTGGTAGGCCATTTCAAGACCCATTTCAGGATTTGCCCGCGAACACCTTTCCTCTAAGCCCTTTTCCAAACTACTTACTGAACTGTGCCACATACAAACCTCCGTTTGTCCAAAACCCGCCATTGCCCAAAATTTCCCGCACAGTCGGCGCAATCTGTACAGTTCCTATGCTACGCTGTGTCTTATACAATGTCAAGCTTTAACGAACGTATAAACTGGACGGAATTATTCGTGCCAGCCCTGCACCTGGCATGATTCTTGCCGACCCCCTCCCTGCAAGTCCGGTTTCAAAAAGACTGCCGCGGCTAGCGGCATCATTCCCCCACCGGGTAGGTGTCCGCCGGTAGGCCGCTGCCCGCGTAGGTCGGTGTTGTTTTTAACCGGCACCGCTTCAGGTGTGCGTGATTAGTGCAGTTGCTGGCGGCGCAGCCGCGAGCGGTCTTGCTTTGACCGTGACGGCGCAGCCGTGTCGGTGCAGTTTGGTTTGGTGTTTGCTCCCCGCCCACTCGGGGCGGGGCGGGGGGGTGGGGTGGGGAGCGCAGCGGGAATCATATTTGGTATTGTGGCGATCTCTTATCGTTGAATCTGATGGTGATCGATCATCGCCGTTTCTGACGATAGGATCTTGCGCAATACTTCGTGTGTGTTTGTTATCGTTGAATCTGATGGTGATCGATCATCGCTGAATCTGGTGGGACAAGATCCCGCAGCACTTCCATGATTGCCTGTTGCTCGGCAAGCGGCAGTTTGCGCAGCTTTTCCGCCCAGCGCGCTTTCTTGCGCTTGATGCGTTCCCGCTCCCTGTAGTTGTCGCCTAAA
This sequence comes from Gallionellaceae bacterium, assembly GCA_041659125.1. GTDB lineage: Bacteria > Pseudomonadota > Gammaproteobacteria > Burkholderiales > Gallionellaceae > PALSA-1006. Next base: position 8,554 of record JBAZYW010000064.1, read on the forward strand.
AATGTCAGTTCTGCCGGTACTGCAGGCGGCGTGAAGTTCATCCATACCGTTTCGGTGCGCACGCCGCCGCGTGTCATGGCTTGAAAGTCGATCTTGTGCCAGTTTCCAAGCGCATTATCATAAATTGCGTTGCGATATCCTGACAGCATCACAGCTGCTGGTATCGTCAAAAGTAGCGATATGAGGTCGTGGTGCTGTTGGTCTGTCATTTCGTGTGCGTAGATCTTGCGGCCTGACCGGCTCGACATCACATATGGCGGGTCGCAGTACACTAGTTCGTCGCCCTTGAATTCATACTGCCGAAGGTATGATATCGCATCGCCATGTATGACGGTGGTCGACGGTGATGCGTGTTTTTGCCAGTGTGCCACGGGTACCGCATCGGCATCTATGACGATGCTGGCCATTGCCGGTTTTTTCCGTTCGTAGATGTTGCCGCCGCCGATGAATGGCTCGATGTAAACGCGGTGCGCCGGCATCAGGTTGATTATGGTCTGGTGGATGCCTGCACCGCCTTTGCCGCCTGGGTATCTCATATGTTTCCTTCCTTGTCATAAAATTTGCGTGCAATTTCAAGGCTCGATCTCGGGCGGTTCTTTTCTTTCCACGCCAGCAGGTCGGGAAGCCATTTAGCCGCGATGCGTCTGGCCTCTTCAATCGGCATGACTGCAGCTGCTTTTTCTTCGTACTCCTGTTGTGCCCATTTTCTTTTGTTGCGCTCTGATGGCGACCATAGCAGGCTTGCAGCGCGGTCTATCATCGCGTGGCTGTCGAGTGCGTATTGTGTGGCTGCAGCAGCCACGAGCGGTAACGCATCTGAGCCGGTGAGATATTGCCAAAGTCGCCCCGACGTACCGTATAACCTCCCGCTGTAATCTTTGGCGCGCGGCATCTGCCGCTGTTTTGCGATGTACGCGCCAACGGCGCGGGCCTCACCGCGGATGATGCGTTGCCAGTGCTGGGCATCCAGTGGTGCGTGCGTTATTTTCGATGGGGTGATCAGGTTGCAGTGAAGCGCGCCGGTCTTGCTGGATTGCTCGATCGTCCAGATCGCGCCCTCCGGCCGTGCCTTCTTTAACCAGTTTTCGCGGCAGGCTTGCATCGCCCGTTGACCTGGATAAATTGGGTAGAGGATGTGCCAGCGTAGTTCGCCGCAGCGCTCGAAGAGGCGTTGCGTTGCGTCAGCAACGCGAGCCTGCCGTCGCCGTGCGCAGAAATAGCAGGTTCGCCAGCGGCCACATGGTCTTGACTTTGAGCAACGATGCTCAGTATGATTCGCTTCGTCCCGGTCGGACATTTTCAAATTACCTCGCTATTCCAGAAGCCCCGCTCCAACGGGGCTTTTGTTCGTCTTGTGGATAACTTCGTGCGAAGTTATCCACATACTCGGGGGGTTAGCTGTATAGAACCAAGAAGGTCTGTTTTACAGGGAGGCGAACTGTTGCCCTTTCGTGATCGCGTGTCAATACATCAAAATTCGTGCCAGCTTTCGCGCGCGCCGGTGTGGTGTTGCCGGAATGGAGTGGCGTAAGCCACGGAATGCAGGTGGCACGACACTGGCGCGCAGTGCTTTTGACTTGCGCACGACCGCGCAGCGGTGGTGTGCCGATTGAACAAAAGAGCCGTTCGCCGACCATAGACGGCGACCTGGGCGCAGCCCCGATCTACCCCCGCCGAACGGCGGGAGCGGCCGAAGGCCAAAAAACAGGCCGGCCGAAGGCCGACCGAGTGAGCGCAGCGAACGCGCCCCCACCCGAGCCGCAAAACTTTGGCCGGAGCGAAACACTAAACCGAGGGGGCGCGGCAAGACGCCGAAGGCGGCGCGCAGCTGCGCCAGCAGCCCCGCAAGAAAGTGAAAGAGGGGGGCGCATGGCCGGAGAGCGACAGGAGGCAGGCTACTAAGGAGGGGGCGCAGTTACAGCACTGCCCCCGGACGCAAGAAGAGCGGTGGAACGCATCAACAAGAGAAGGCAGAGGCAGACACCCCCCAACCCACCCCCCACCGGCGCGAACGGCCAACCCGAAAGGCACAAGCGCAAAGCGGCTGGTGCGCCAG
>JBAZYW010000065.1:0-10431 GCA_041659125.1 Gallionellaceae bacterium
GGCCAAGCTGGCGCGCGCATCCACCGAGTCGAAAACGCTGCTACCTTCGTTTTGTGTAATTTCTGTGAAAGACATGATCGGCTCCTATTTAGTAAGCAAACGTGTCAACGTCTGCGCCAATTTCTGGGGTTCAAATTTCGGCACGTACTCGTCCACACCGACCGCTTTGCCCAACTGCTGGTTGGAGTCGCTGGACAGCGACGAATGCATCAACACCGGTATCTTGGCAAAGCGCTTATCCTCTTTGACTTTGCGCGTCAGCATGTAGCCGTCCATTTCCGGCATCTCCACATCGGTCAGGATCACCTGAATCATATCGGTGACCGGAATATGCGCAGCCTCGGCATAGTCCGCGATCTTCTTCAACTCTATCCAGGCGCGGTTGCCGTTGATGGCAGAGATATATTTCACTTGCATCGCATCCAGCGTCTTTTCTATCTGCTTGCGCGCTACCGAGGAATCGTCCGCGAAAAACACAGTGCGGTTGGCCATTCCGATCGGCTGCACGCTTTTTAAAATCTGATCTTCATCGGCAAAGTGTCCGGTTTCGGCCAGCACCTTCTCCACGTCCATCATCATCACCAGACGTTTGTCCGCCAGTTCGGTAACGGCGGTAACCAGACCGCCCGTTTGCTTGCTGAGCATCTCGGGAGGCACGCGCATCGACGACCAATCCAGGCGCAGGATAGTGTCCACCGCCTCGACCAGAAAGCCTTGAGTGTGTCCGTTATATTCGGTCACGATCATGATGCTGGGCTTGAGATCGGATTGCACGCCGACATATTTGGCGAGATCGATCACCGGCACCAGCGCTCCGCGCAAGCTCACCATGCCCTCCACCGCATTCGGCATATCGGGCGATTGGGTGATCTCGGGGACGCGCATCACCTCGCGCACCTTGAACACGTTAATGCCGTAGGTTTCGCGGCGACCGCTGCGGTTATCCAGACCGAGAGTGAACATCAAAATCTCCAGCTTGTTGTTCCCCGCCAGCTTGGTACGCGCATCAATATTCTTTAATAAATCGGACATCATGCCCTCCTGTCTAAACTGCTAAAAATCTTCTTACTTCGTCAAATCTTGCTTTTTGTAGGTCGGGTTTTAACCCGACTTAAGACCCCAACCCTAAATTTTAAACCGATCCGACGACTGCCTGAGGCGGTGCGACAGTGCCTCCAGCGTCGTGATGCTTTCGCGTGTATCCGCCACGGCAACATGATTCTTCTCCGCCATCTGGGCAATGCCCTCAATATGGTGAGCGATGCTGTCCGTCGCCGATTTTTGCTCCTGCACCGAGAGGACAATATCGCCCACGCCGGTGGTGGCGCGCTCTACTGCATCACCCGCCTGCAACAATAAACTCGACACTTGCTGCACATTTTTTTGCGTGGACTGAATGGAACGCACGCCTTGTTCGATGGTTTTCTCTACGTGGCCGGACTGTGTGTCCAGCTCGCGCGTGATGCGGTCGATCTCGTTCGCCGAGTGTGCGGATTTTTCCGCCAGCTTGCGTACCTCGTCGGCCACCACCGCAAAGCCGCGTCCCTGTTCACCTGCACGTGCCGCTTCAATCGCGGCATTTAACGCCAGCAAATTAGTTTGGTCGGCGATGTCTTTCACTTGTTGTGTCATGCCGGTAATGGTGTGGGCGCGCTCGATGAATTCATGCACCGATTGCTCCACTTCACGCATCACTTGCTCGATGCTGTTGATCTCCGTCACCATCGCGTTGGCATTGCGATTACCCTCATGCGTCAACTCGGCACTCTCTTTCGCCTGACGCCCCACCTCGGCTGCATTTTCTGCCACCATCCCGATGCTCACCGTGACCTCTTCTACCGCTGCCGCCGTAGAAGCGGCCGACTCGTTCTGTGCCTGCGAACTGCGAGTCACTTCATCGGCCGAGCTGGCCAGCAATTCGGTAGCGGCCTGCATCTCGATGGAACCGTGTTTCACATCGTAGAAGCTGGCGCTGATGTTGATCATCAGCTTGTTAAAGGCATTCGCGATCTCGCTCATTTCATCTCTCTTGGTAGAGTGAGGAGCACGTAGCGACAAGTCACCATTGGCCACCGCCACCGCCATCAAATCGCATAAGCCCTTCGCAGCCCTAGTAACACTGCGTATCAGACGCTGGCTATACAACAACATGATGGCCATGCTGACTATGATGGAGATGATCAGCAATTTGGTGGAGAGCGCCGCTTCGTCATGAATTTTCTTGGCGGCTTCTTTCACTCCTGTCATTTCATGATCGGCCTGCGCCTGCACTTTGACGGACAACTCTTCCATCATCGGGTTGATTTTTTTCAGCAGCAGCTTTACCGCATCCTCATAACGCCCCTCTGCCAGCGCAGTTCGTGTCGGCAACACGGCTTCCGCTTGATATGCATCGAATATCGCATGAACTTCAGCTATGCTTTTTTTGCCCGCATCGGAATGCACATGCAAGGTATATTCATCTAGTTTCTTTTGCATATCAGCCATGTTGCTATCAATGGCCTCCAGATGTTTGCTGGCCGGGTGATCGTGCATCGCGGCAGCGCGGCCGGCGGGGTCGTGTTGCAACGCCAGTAAAATTTGCGTGCGTGTGTTGGTTGCATGCTCGCGTATCTTGTAAATATCCGTTACCAGCATGACGCGCCGGTTGGCCACATCGGAAAATGCCTCGTTAGCATGCTCCAATGCAACATAACCTTGCCCGCCGTCGAACAACAACGCTGTCAGCAACACGCCGAAAGCCAGCCACAAGCGCGGCCCCAAGCGCTCTGGTATAAATTTATGCCACCATTGGCGACGTTTGCGCGCCTGTCCTTTATGCACTTCCCAGTTACCCTGACGGCCTTCGCGGAATTTGCGGTATAAAGCATCTGCCGCTTCCACATCGGTGCGTTTCGGCTTGGTGCGCACCGACACATAGCCCACACATTGACCGCTTTCCATCAACGGGCTGGCGTCTGCCAGCACCCAATAATAGCTGCCATCCTTGCGTCGATTCTTAACCAACCCGTGCCAAGGCTCGCCGCCTTTCAGGGTCGCCCAAAGATCTGCGAACGCCTCCACCGGCATATCGGGGTGGCGCAAAATATTATGCGGCTGCCCCATGAGCTCCTCTTCCGCATAACCGCTCGCGTCAATAAAGTCTTTGTTGCACGCCGTGATCATGCCGCGCGTATCGGTGCGCGACACGATAAAGGTGCCGTCCTTTAAGGCATATTCGACGTTGCTGACCGGTTGGTTGTTTCTCATTTCCCGCTCCCTGGTACATCTTTATTTTTCTGTTTCGATCCTGCTTTGCTCCCCTCTTTTACGGGGGAGTGTTCTTCCCAGGAGCCGAATTGCCGTTCTTTCGCCAGCAAGCTGGCTCCTACATTACCGTCCTTAAACTTTAAACTTGCTCACCGCACTCTGTAGATCGCGCGCCAGCTCGCCCAGCTGCACGATGCCTTGTTCCGATTGCGAGATCGCGGCGTGATTCTCTTCCGCCATCTGAGCGATACTTTCAACGTGGCGTGCAATTTCATTGCTGGCTAACGATTGCTCGGACACACTTGATGCGATGTCGTTGACGCCTGCACTCGATTGCTCCACTGCACGACCGGCTTCTTCCAATACCACGGATACTTCGTCAACATGGCGTTGCGTGGATTGCAGAGAACGCAGCCCATCCTGCACAGACTTTTCCACCGAGCTGGATTGTTGCTCCAACGATTGGGTGATACGGTCGATCTCGCCTGCCGACTGAGCCGACTTTTCCGCCAGCTTGCGCACTTCATCCGCTACCACGGCAAAGCCGCGCCCCTGCTCTCCGGCGCGCGCCGCTTCAATGGCGGCATTCAGAGCCAGCAGATTGGTTTGATCGGCGATGTCTTTCACTTGCTGGGTCATGCTGGCAATAGTGCGCGCACTGGTGATAAATTCATTCACCGAATTGGCGATCAGATTGACGGTGGTTTCGACTTGCCCCACGTCCTTGATCATTTCGCCGGTGCTGCGATGACCGGCACGGGTCTTCTCCAGACTTTGCTCGGACAGCTTGCGCACTTCATTGGTGTTCTCCGATACTGAGGTAATGCTCACGGTCATTTCTTCCACCGCAGAAGCCGTGGAGGCGGCCGCTTCGCTTTGCGCCTGCGAACCGCTGGTGATCTGCGTGGAGGCGGTGGAAAGCTGTGCAGCTGTGTTGATCACGCTGTCTGCGCTGTTATGCACTTGGCTGATGACCTGCCTGAAACTGTCCAGCAACGAATTGTAGGCGACCGCCGCCTGCGCCACTTCGTCTTTGCCATGCACGGGCACGCGGCGCGTGAGGTTGCCATCGGCAGCGGTGCATGTCATCGCATCGCGCATATCGCCGGTGGAACGGGAGACTCCGCTGATGATGGAATAAGCCAGGGCTACGCCCATTGCAGCACCCAGCAACAGCAGCCCGATGGAGATATTGCGCATGGTATGAAAACTCGCCTCCGCTTCCTCATTGCTATCCTTGGCTTCTTTTTCCTGCAAATCGATCAATTGCCCCAGTTGCTCTTGGTAAGCGTAATACAAGGGGCGTACTTTTTCGTCCAGATGAGTGTTCAGTTGAGCGAAATCACCTTTTTTCAGCATCTCTATGCCAGGCTTGAGCGCGCCCTCGACATATTGTTTGCGAACTTCAGCCAGCTTGTCGAAGATCACTTTGTCCTCTGCGCTGAGTCCCGTAGCGACATACACCTCAAATGCCTTGCTGACTGCGTCGGAATTCTCTCCGATCTCTTTGATGTATTTTTCAGCTTGATCCGGATGCAAAACGCCATTGGTCAGCGCCAAACGGCTATGCAGATTTCTTTCCTTGACCTTGCCCAACTCCGCAATCGGAACCAGATTGTCCGTATATATTTGCGTCATCGCCACATCCTGATGATGCGAGGTATACATCCCTAGACCCCCTATCACCAGTGCCAACGCCAATAGAAATATCACCATTACTATTAGCCGTGTTTTGATTGTCATGTTACTCAACATTTTTATTCTCCCAATTTCAGGACGAGGATCGCAGTTCGCAAGTCACCCATTAAAAACTACAAACCTACAACTCAATCTTCCGAACACCTGCGCGCTTCTGCATCTTTTCAATCTCGTTGACCAAAATAGTTCCGCACCTGTCAGACCTTAAACCGTCCCACACTGTTCTTTAATGCCTCAGCCAAGCGCTCCATATCTTGCACCGCTTCCACTGTGCGCTGCACGGCAGCGTTGTTGCCCTCGGCCATGCTGGCGATATTTTCCACGTTGCGCGCAATCTCCTGGCTGGCCTGCTTCTGCTCGTTCACCGAGGTGGTGATGTTATCCACGCCCGCATTAACTCCGTTTACCGATTCATTCGCTTGCGCCAACACGGTGGCGACGCTTTGAATATGGGCCTGGCTGGTTTGCAACGATTGCAAGCCGGTTTGCACGCTGCGCTCGACTTGCTCGCTTTGGTCGCCTAATGTTTTGGTCACTTCGTCGATCTGGCTGGCGGATTGCGCCGATTTTTCGGCCAGCTTGCGCACTTCGTCGGCCACCACCGCAAAGCCGCGCCCCTGCTCTCCGGCACGCGCCGCTTCAATGGCGGCGTTCAAGGCCAGCAAGTTGGTCTGTTCGGCGATGTCGCGTACTTGTTGCGTCATGCTGGTGATACTCTGCGAACTCTTGATAAAGGCTTCAACCGAATCGGCCATCTGCTTGACGGCGCTTTCCACGCGGTTGATCTCGCCCATCATCTGCTGCAAATTTTGCTGGCCGCTGTTGGCACGCTCCAGACTTTCTTGCGAGAGGTGTGCGACTTCGTTGGTGGCCTCGGCAACTGAGGAGATGCTAACGCTCATTTCTTCCACAGCACTGGCGGTGTTGGTCGCCGCATCGCTTTGGCGTTGCGAATTGTCGGCCACTTGATGCGCACTAGAGGTGAGTTGCTGCGCCGCACTGCTCACGTCATCGGCATGGGCGTGGACTTCGCGCACGATCTGCTGAAAATTATCCACCAGCGCATTGAACACCCCCGCGATACGTCCGATCTCGTCACCACTGCTCACGGGCGCGCGCTTGGACAGATCACCGTTTGCTTTGATGTGCAGCATGGTTTGTTCCAGCTGGTGCGCCGGCTCGGTGACATTGCGTATCAATGCGCCGATCAGGAAGAACAGAAACACTTGCAAACCCAGCTGGCCGCCCCACAATACGTAATTCAGTTTGTCGAGCGCTTGTTTTTCTTGCGCCAGATTCACCGTCAAGCTGATCGCGCCCGTTACGGTACCTTCAGGCACAGTGTGGCATTGCAGGCAGTTGGTGCCATGAAAATTTTGTCCCGCCGGAATAGGCACCACGACACGCATACTGTGCGCGTCGTCATTGCGCATTTTAGTCTGCACGGTATTGCTGCTGATGGCGGCACGATCAAGCTCGTCACTTGTGTTTTCTTCCGGCAAGCCGGCACCAAAAGCATCGGATATGACCTTGCCGCGCACCAGATGGAATTCCAATACGCCGTCTTGGCTCGTCATCTTTTTCAGGAAGGTGCCACGCGTGGCGGCATCGCTGATGCTGCCGTTAAGCATCATGCCGTTCAGTGCGAGGAATGATTGCATCGCGCTGCTTTGTGCGCTTTGCGCAGCGTTGTGATACATCTTTTCTTCAAACTGTTTCATTACCCAGATTTGCGCGAAAGTGAGCACCACCAGCAACGCGAGTTGCGTGGGGATCTGCAGTTTGTTGCGCAATGCGAGTCCATACCACCATGTGTTCATGTTGTTCTCCTATTTCACCTTACAAAGCGTTTGTCCACGAAAGTCACGAAATACACGAAAAAAATTCATTACCCCATGCTTTGAAATCAAACTCGGTAGGTGAGGCGCCCAAACCAACCGGGTTTTTATTTCGTGTTTTTCGTGGACCAATTGCCTTTTAGATTTAAACCTTAAAGTGTGCGACGCTCTTCTTCAGTTCTTCCGCCACATACTCCATCATGCCCACGGCCTGCACTGCGCCCTGCACATTGGTGTGATTCGCCTCGGCCATGCTGGCGATACTCTCCACATTGCGCGAAATATCCTGACTGACACGTTTTTGCTCATTCACCGAAGCGGTGATGTCGTCGACTCCGGCATTGACGCTCATGACTGCCTCGTTTGCCTGCACCAATACTGCCGCGACTTCCTGCATATGCTTTTGGCTGCTTTGCAGTGCTTGCAATCCACTCTGCACGTTGCGCTCGACTTGCTCGCTTTGATCGCCCAATGTCTGGGTCACAACGTCGATCTGACTGGCTGACTGCGCCGATTTTTCGGCCAGCTTGCGTACTTCATCCGCCACTACTGCAAAGCCGCGCCCCTGCTCTCCTGCACGCGCCGCTTCGATGGCCGCGTTCAGGGCCAGCAAGTTGGTTTGCTCGGCGATGTCGCGCACCTGCTGTGTCATGCTGGTGATGGTTTGGGTGCTTTTCACGAAGGCGCTTACCGAATCTGCCATCATGTGCACGGCGGTTTCAACCTGGGCGATTTCGCCCATCATCTCGTTCAGGCTAACTTGGCCTTTATTGGCGCGCACCATGCTTTCTGTCGAGAGCTTTGCCACCTGGGTCGCGTTGTCTGCAACGGAGGCGATGCTCACACTCATTTGCTCCACTGCCTGAGCTGTGCCTGTTGCCGCTTGCGACTGGCTTTGCGAACCGGACACAATGTTGGCTGTATCCGATGCCAAACCATGCGCCGCGTTAACCACTTGCTCGGCATAGCCGTGCATCTGTCCGACGATGGTCTGGAAGTTTTTAGCCAATTCGTTGAACGCCATACCTGTCTGGCCGATCTCATCCGAGTTGTGAATCGGCACGCGTTTGGTCAGGTCGCCATCGGCCTGCATCTTTGCCATGGTTTGCTGCAATTCTTTGGTCGGATAGGTGACACGCTCGATAATCCAGCCGATCATAAAGAATAGGAATATCTGCACCAGCAACTGCCCGCCCCATAACCAAATACTGGCTTTCTCCATGAGCGCATATTCTTCCTGCAGATTGAGCGTAATGCTGGCCGCACCGTTGACCGAACCTTCCGGCACGATGTGGCATTGCAGGCAGTTGGTACCGCGAAATTCTTTTTTGGCGATGAAGGGAACGATGACTCGCAACGTGTCTTTGCCTGCTTCGTGGCTAAGTTTGCTCTGCACATGCCCGGAAGTAAGAGCCGCTTTGTCCAGTTCGTCTTTGGCTTGCTCTTCCGGCAGACCGGGACCGAATTGATCCTGTACCACCTTGCCGCGCATCACGCGCAGCTCTTCCACCTTCTCGGAGGAACCCATCTTTTTTACATAGAGTTTGCGCATGTCAACATCGCTGATGAGTCCGTTGAGCATGAGCATGTTCAGCCCGTTGATCACGCCGTCGGCAGTGACTTTGGCCTTGCCCTCGGCCTCCAGCAGGACGCGGTTTTCGAACTGGTCGAACGCCCAGCGCTGGGTAGATACCATGATCACCAGCAGAATGAGCTGAATAGGTATCTGCAACTTGTTTTTTAGTGACAGTGCACTCCACCAGTTATTCATTTTTCTCTCCCTCAAATACTTCATGTTATGCAACATTTCTTTGCGCTTAGTTCTTGATAGCGGCACTTCAAAATAATTCTTTAATCTTTTCAAACCGGATAGCGCTTAAAGCATACCCACATCATCAAGTTTATCTCGCTTCCCCTTCTGTTGATTCAGAGAATAGAAGCCCTTTACGAGGTGACTTCGCTATTTAGATACAGTTTTGCTACTGAAGTTGAACCCGAAATGATCATTAGCCGGCACTTCCTCTACAGGAACGGGCATGCTCGCGACAGCCCGCTGCAAAGCAGCATGTTGCGGCGGAGACCAACCTTCAGGTTATGTCGAAATCAAAGGACTTCGCCAGCAAGCCCGTCTTGAGCTTAGTCGAAGGGACTGCTCCCACAAAGAGCTACTGACTTGAGAACTATCCCGGTTGAATTGTAGTCGCGCAGGGCGCATCTCATGCACCGGTTGCTATTTACGCTTGAAACGTACCCTGCAATATTTTAGATTCGAAAACGGAAAAGGTTTTTAGTGTGCTGCGGGCAATGCTGCCGGCACGGCGGCAGGTGAGGACGCTGCGGATACACCGCTTACGCCTGATATTTTCCTCACATCGCCATTCTCGGCGTCCATCTCTACTATGCCGCCGTCATGCTGCGCGGTTTCTTCCGCTTTTTTATTCATTACGATGATGCTGATGCGGCGGTTTATCGGATTAAACGGGTCGCTTGTGTCGAACAACACGGCGGATGACATGCCCACGACGCGCACCACTTTCGCCTCGTCCATGCCGCCCACAATCAATTCGCGTCGCGAAGCATTGGCACGCTCCGCAGAAAGATCCCAATTGCTGAATCCCTTCCTGTCAGTGCTAAACGGGTGGGCATCAGTGTGTCCGCTCAAACTTACTTTGTTCGGCAACTGGTTCATGGTCTTGCCGATCTCATGCAGAATGTCTTTGGTATAAGGCTCCAGCTCCGACCTGCCCAGCTTGAACATCGGGCGATTTTTCTCATCCACGATCTGGATGCGCAAGCCATCGCTGGTGATGTCGAGCAATATCTGATCTTTGAACTGCGCTAAATTGGCATTGTTGTTGATGGCTTTTTCAATGCTCTTTTTCAATTCTTTAAGCTTTTCCAGTTCAATATCCTTTTCCATTTTCATCATGTCTGCGATGGCCGTTTTGAGATTGATGACCCGCTTCTCGCTGGGATCATTGCTCTTTTTTACTTGCCCCTCGGTTCTGGTCAAGTCTTGGCCACCGCCTTTGATGATGCTTGTGGCATCTCCGCTGCCATCCCCGCCCATTAGCGCGACTTTGAGAGGAGTCTTGAAATATTCCGAAATACCGTTCAGATCGCCCTTGGCTGTCGAACCCAGCAGCCACATGAGCAGGAAGAAGGCCATCATCGCGGTCACAAAGTCGGCATAGGCGATTTTCCATGCGCCTCCGTGGGCCCCGGCCGACATTTTTTTGATGCGCTTGATAACTATCGGGCGTTTTTCTTCACTAGCCATGATTTCGTTCCATTAATCCTTTAGAGAGAGGGGATGTTTAAGGCAGAAGGGTAAAACCACTTCCCTGAATTAGGGCGCAAGGGTTTTACCCTCCGCCTTTATCTCTCTCTACTCTTAGCGTTTTGTTTTAACGTGCTCTTCCAACTCGATAAAGCCGGGACGATCAGTGGAAACCAGCACTTTGCGCCCGAATTCAACCGCCATCGCTGGCGCGTAGCCGTTGAGGTTAGCGAGGAGCGTGACTTTGATGGTTTGGAACATTTTGGTGGACTCCTCTGCTTTTTGTTCCAGCAAAGTCGACAATGGCCCGACGAAACCATAGGCCAACAAGATCCCCAGGAAAGTTCCCACCAGCGCGTGCGCGAT
>JBAZYW010000066.1:0-4771 GCA_041659125.1 Gallionellaceae bacterium
ATTGTTATTGGGTGCGGCTGCAATGGCTGCGGCTGCCACGACAGGCCGGGTGTTTGCCGCCGAGCCGGATGCGCATGCCCATCATCACGACATGTCCATGCGCAACAATGGCCTGATCGAGGCTGCATCCGATTGCGTGCTCAAAGCGCAGATATGTTTGCAGCATTGTCTGGTGCTGTTGGGGCAGGGCGACAAAACTATGGCGGCTTGCGCCAAGAGCGCCAGCCAAGTCGAGGCCGTGTGTGGTGCTTTGCAAAAACTGGCCGCCGCCGAAGCGAAAAATCTGCCGCAGATGGCCAAATTGGCGATGGATGTGTGCAAAGAGTGCGAAGAAGAATGCAAGAAGACGGAAAAACATCCCGAGTGCAAGGCCTGCATGGAAGCTTGTGCCGCTTGCTACAAAGAATGCAAGAAGATCGCGGCTTGAGGTGGTTCGGCCTATCTCCACGATACTAACGTGGTGGGTCGATGATAAGAAAGCACGCTTCGGCGTGCTTTCTTATTGGTGCATCGCATCGTTAAAAGCTCGTATATAATTACTGGATAAGAATAGATAGCGCCCGGCGACCCCGGGCGTTTTTCAAGGGTGCAATCAAGAGGAGAATCTTCATGCGTATAGGGATTCCTACGGAAACGAGCGTAGGTGAAAAGCGCGTTGCCACCGTGCCGGATGTTGTTGAAAAACTCATAAAACTGGGGTTTACGGTTTCCGTACAATCCGGTGCCGGAGATGCGGCAAATTTCAGTGACGATACTTATCGCGCTGCCGGTGCCACAGTTGTAGAAGGCGCTGCAAAACTTTGGGCAGAATCAGACATCGTTTTCAAAGTGTCTGTACCGGCGAAGGAAGAAGTCAGTCTGATGCGCGAAGGCGGCCATTTAATCGGCTTCGTCTGGCCCGCGCAAAACCCGGAACTGATGCAGCAACTGGCAGCGAAGAAGGCCACCGTGCTGGCAATCGACTGCCTGCCGCGCATGTTGAGCCGCGCACAGAAGATGGACGCGTTGAGTTCACAGGCCGGGGTAGCCGGCTACCGGGCAGTCATTGAGGCTGCCAATGTCTTTGGCCGTTTTTTCAATGGCCAGATCACTGCTGCGGGCAAAGTGCCTCCGGCCAAGGTGTTCATTGCAGGTGCCGGCGTGGCTGGCCTCGCTGCAATCGGCACTGCCGCAGGTCTGGGTGCTATCGTGCGCGCCAACGACACCCGCGCCGAAGTGGCCGATCAGGTCAAGTCTCTGGGCGGCGAATTCGTGAAAGTCGAATATGAGGAAGAAGGTGGTGGTGGTGGTGGTTACGCCAAGGTGATGAGCGAGGGCTTCCAGCAGGCACAGCGCGAGATGTATGCCAAGCAGGCTAGGGAAGTGGACATCATCATCACGACCGCATTGATCCCCGGCAAACCCGCACCCCGACTGATCACCGCCGAGATGGTGCAGAGCATGAAACCCGGCAGCGTCATCGTCGACATGGCAGCGGAGCGAGGCGGCAATTGCGAACTGACCGAGCCCGGCCAGGCTGTGGTGAAGCACGGCGTGACCATCGTCGGTTACACCGACCTGAATAGTCGTTTGGCCAAGCAGTCTTCGGCGCTGTATGCGACCAATCTGTTCCGTCTGACCGAAGAGCTGTGCAAGACCCGTGACGGTATTATCAATGTCAACATGGAAGACGATGCCATCCGTGGCCTGACGGTGATCAAGGACGGTGAAATCACCTGGCCTGCACCCGCACCGAAACTGGCAGCGCCCAAACCGGCTGTAGCCAAACCAATCGCTACGCCTGCCGCGCATGGTCACGGTGCTGGTGGTGCACCTGCCTCGGCAGGAAAGACGGCCGCAATATTCGGCGTCGCCGCACTGCTGTTCCTGCTTGTCGGTGCTTACGCGCCCGCTGCGTTCCTCGGGCACTTCACTGTGTTCGTGCTCGCGTGTTTCGTCGGCTACATGGTGGTGTGGAATGTCACCCCGGCGCTGCACACACCCTTGATGAGCGTCACCAATGCGATCAGCAGCATTATCGCCATCGGTGCGCTGGTGCAGATCGCTCCACCGCTGGCGTTTGGGCTGGATCGCCCGGATGGATGGATACGCTGGTTGGCGGTGGCGGGTATAGCGCTCACTGCGGTTAATATGTTCGGTGGCTTTGCCGTTACGCGGCGCATGCTGTCGATGTTCCGCAAATAAGGATAAATAAACATGTCTGCAAGTTTGGCAACCGTTTCATATATTGGCGCAATCATTCTGTTCATCCTCAGCCTGGGCGGTTTGTCCAGCCCCGAGTCTTCGCGGCGCGGCAATCTTTACGGCATGATAGGCATGACGATTGCAGTGCTGGCGACGGTGTTCGGGCCACGCGTCACGATGGCCGGAATCCCCTGGGTCATAGGTGCGATGCTGGTGGGCGGCAGCGTCGGACTCTATGCCGCGCGCAAAGTGAAAATGACGCAGATGCCGGAACTGGTCGCGCTGATGCATAGCCTGGTCGGTCTCGCCGCCTGTCTGGTCGGCTTCGCCAATTACATTGATCCGATGGCGGCACTGAATCTGTCCCACGCTGAAAAGTCTATCCACGAGATCGAGGTCTATGTCGGTATTTTGATCGGTGCGGTGACCTTCTCCGGTTCTCTCATCGCCTTCGGCAAACTGGCGGGCAAGATCGGCGGCAAACCGCTGCTGCTGCCGGGACGTCACTACATGAATCTGTGCGGCCTGTTGCTCGTTATCGCGTTCGGCTACCAATTCCTGCACGCTGAAACGATCAGTGCGGGCATGATCGCACTGGCCGTGATGACGGTGATCGCTTTGCTGTTCGGCATCCACATGGTGATGGCTATCGGCGGTGCCGATATGCCGGTGGTGGTGTCCATGCTGAACAGCTACTCCGGCTGGGCGGCAGCGGCAACCGGCTTCATGTTGAACAATGACCTGTTGATCGTTGTTGGTGCCTTGGTGGGATCGAGCGGTGCCATTCTTTCCTACATCATGTGTCGCGCGATGAACCGCAACTTCATCAGCGTCATTGCGGGCGGATTCGGCGGCGGAGGTGGTAAACCAGCCAAGAAGGCTGACGGCGATGCACAACCGGCGGGCGAAGTGGTAGCTATCAATGCCGTCGAGACGGCAGAACTGCTGCGCGAAGCCAAGAGCGTGATCATCGTGCCGGGATATGGTATGGCAGTGGCTCAAGCTCAGCACACGGTCTATGAAATCACTAAGTTGTTGCGCGAAAAAGGTGTCAACGTGCGCTTCGGCATCCATCCGGTTGCCGGTCGTATGCCCGGCCACATGAACGTGTTGCTGGCTGAAGCCAGAGTGCCCTACGACATCGTGATGGAGATGGATGAACTTAATGCGGACTTCCCGGATACCGATGTATCCATTGTGATCGGCGCCAACGATATCGTGAATCCGGCAGCGCAGGACGACCCTGGCAGCCCCATCGCCGGCATGCCGGTGCTGGAAGTGTGGAAGGCCAAGACTTCTATCATGATGAAGCGTAGCATGGCTGCCGGCTATGCAGGCGTGGACAATCCGCTGTTCTACAAGGAGAACAACCGCATGTTGTTTGGCGATGCCAAGAAAATGTTGGATGAGGTGCTCGTTGCCTTGAAGAGCTGAGCACAGTTGGTAGGTGCTGCTCGGAAAGACGTTAAATGGCTAATGGATATCTTGATTGAATAAGCAGCTTCTACAAAATGACTGGGTGCGGGGCGGCTTGCTGGCTCTGGCCTATTTCATCACGGCACAGATCGGACTTTCCCTTTCTTTGCTGGAACGCTCGGTTACGGTGTTCTGGCCTCCTTCCGGTATTGCCCTCGCGGTTTTGTTGTTGTACGGCTATCGTCTATGGCCGGGCGTGCTCATCGGTTCGTTCTGCGCCAATGCGCTATCGGGATTGCCCGTGTTGGCGGTGCTCGGCATGGCGAGCGGCAGCACGCTGGAGGCTTTGCTCGGAGCTTACCTGCTTCACCGCTATGCACGTTTTAACGTGGATCTGAGCGAGGCGCGGGACATCTTCCGTTTGATGTGGCGCGGCGGGATTCTTAGCACCTTGCTCAGCGCGGTCATCGGCGTTCTGTGTTTGAAATGGGCCGGAGCGATACAGTGGGCGCAGTATGGCCGGACTATGCTGGTCTGGTGGATGGGCGATGGTTTGGGCGTGTTGTTGTTCACGCCTGTCGTGATCGCGTTCCTGCGTCACCGGCCTTTCGCGTGGACGCAGGCCTATCGCAAACAGGTGCTGCTGATGTTCGGCATTCTATTGCTGATGTGTCTGCTGATCTTCACCGACTTGAGCAAAGACCTGTTCGGGCGACAATTCAGAGTATTTATGCTGATTCCGATGGTCGTGTGGGCTGCACTCAGTTTTAATTCGCGCATCGTCAGCGCAGTACTGATGATCATTTCTTTCAGCTCGGTGTTCAGCGCGGCAAACGGGCAAGGTTTTTTCTTTGGCGATACGTTGTCCAACGTGATTGATCTTTGGGGGTTTCTCGCGGTTATGGGAATGCTCAGCGTGACGCTTGCCGCAGTGAGTTTTCAGCGCAATCGCGCCCGTATCAATCTTGAGCGTAGCGAACGCAACCTGAAGCGTGCCCAGCATGTCTCAAAGGTCGGTAGCTGGGAATTGAATGTCTCCAAGAACAAGCTGGAGTGGTCGGAAGAAGCCTACCGTATATTCGGCGTAGAGCCGGGAACGCCGTTGTCACTCGAAAAATTCCTGAGTTTTATTCACCCCGATGATGTGGAAAAAGTGTCGGCTGCCTGGCAA
>JBAZYW010000066.1:4781-10426 GCA_041659125.1 Gallionellaceae bacterium
CGCTTTGCAGGGCGAACCCTATGATATTGAACATCGCATCGTGGTGCAGGGCAAAATAAAGTGGGTACGCGAACAAGCCGAACTGGATTTTGATGCGCGCGGTCAGGCTATCTCCGGCTTGGGAACGGTCACCGATATCAGCGCGGGCAAGCAGGCAGAAGCCGCGTTGCGTGAGAGCCAGCAAAGCCAGCAGGCGATCATCGACACCGCGCTGGATGCAGTGATCCAGATGGATGGACAAGGCCGTATATCGGGCTGGAACAAGCAGGCGACGCTTATGTTCGGTTGGACGCGGGAGGAAGCGCTCGGACGGCTATTGCACGAGACGATTATCCCCAAACCTTACCGCGATGCGCATTGGAACGGCTTGCAGCGCTTGTTGGCGGGCGGCGAACGCAGGGTGCTGAATACGCGCTTTGAGATTGAGGGGCTGCATCGGGATGGTCATATCCTGTCGATCGAACTGGCTATCACCAAGGTTAAGACAAACGATCAGTTTGAATTCAGCGCATTCATCCGCGATGTGACTCAGCGCAGACGTGAAGAGGAACAATTGCGTTTGGCGGCCAAGGTATTTGAAAACACCAACGAATCGATTTTGATCACGGATGCCGACAATAACATCGTGGCCGTGAATGATGCTTTCACCAACATGACGGGCTACTGCTTCGAAGAGGTGAAAGGAAAAAATCCCCGCTTACTTTCGTCCGGCGATCATGATGCTGAATTCTTCCAGAACATGTGGCGCTCCATTCTTGCCGAGGGTGGCTGGCAGGGCGAAATCATCGACAAAAACAAAGCCGGAAAGCGTTTCCACAAAAATCTGGCGATCAATGCGGTGAAGAACGAGCAGGATGTTGTCACGCACTATATTTCCATTTCCAGCGACATCAGCGAACGCAAGGAATACGATAAAAATATCCATTTCCTCGCCTATTACGATGTGCTTACCGGCTTGCCCAACCGCACCCTGCTGCGTGATCGTCTGGGGCAAATGATCGCCTCTGCGCATCGCGACAACGAAAAATTTGCCCTGCTATTTCTCGATCTGGATCGTTTTAAATACATCAATGACTCGATGGGGCATTCGGTGGGCGACAAGCTGTTGCAGTCAGTCGCGCAACGCCTGCAGGACTGTGTGCGCGAAGGCGATACCGTGTCGCGTATCGGCGGCGATGAATTTATCGTGTTGCTGCGCGAGGTTGACGAGCAGGGCGTAATGCTGGTCGCCGACAAATTGCTGCGGACACTGGCAACCCCCTTCAATCTCAGCGGGCAGGAGATATCCACTTACGCCAGCATCGGCGTCGCGCTCTATCCCACGCATGCAACCGACATCGACGTGCTGATGAAGAATGCCGATGCCGCGATGTATAACGCCAAAGAGAACGGGCGCAACAACTATAAATTCTTTACGCCGGAAATGCATTTCCGTGCCAACCAGATTTTTGAGATGGAAAAAGATCTGCGTTTTGCGTTGGAGCAAGACCAATTCACGCTGGTTTATCAGCCGCAAGTGGACCTGGCGACCGGAAAAATATGCGGTGCGGAGGCCTTGCTGCGTTGGAAGCACCCCGAGAAAGGTTTCATCTCACCCGCCGATTTTATTCCCGTCGCGGAAGAGACCGGGCAGATCGTGGCAATCGGGGAATGGGTGTTGCGCACCGCTTGCTGGCGTTTTGCCTCGTGGCAAAAACAGGGCATGCCGGTGTTCCCAATCGCGGTGAATATGTCGATACGCCAATTGCGTCAGCCGAATCTGGCCGAAGTCATCGAGGCGATATTGAAAGAAAATGGCTTGGAGCCGGAGTGCCTGGAACTGGAGATTACCGAGGGCATCATGATGGGCGACACTAAAATCGCCATGGATTTTCTGAAGCGCATGCACAGGCTCGGCGTGCAAATGTCCATCGACGATTTTGGTACCGGCTTTTCCAGCTTGAGCTATCTGAAAAATCTACCGGTGCACAAGCTCAAGATCGATCAATCCTTCGTGCGCGATATCGAGACCGACGAGAGCGATGCTGCCATCGTGCGTTCCATCATCAGTCTGGGGCACAGGCTCGATCTGAAAGTGATTGCGGAAGGGGTGGAGACCTTGGAGCAGCTCGACTTTTTGCGTATCCGTGGCTGCGACGAGATTCAAGGCTATTTCTACAGCCGCCCGCTGGTCGCCGACGACTTCATCAAGTTCGTCAACAGCGATCCGCAGTTGCCATAAGGTGTCCGCATAGCGTTTCCGCTATCCTGAAGTCGTATTCAAGCCTGTTCCGATTCTTCCGGAAAGTTCAGCAAAGCCCCCTTGCCCGGACGAACGGAACGGGTTATTCAGTGCGATGGCAAAGGTATAATGCGCACCTTTGCGGTTGTGTATTTTTGCTAAATCTTTCTCTTTGGAGCTATTTTGTTTAAGTTAATCGGTGTCATCGCGGGTTATTTGCTTTTGGGATTTTGGGGCGCACTCCTCGGTTTCTTCATGGGATCGTTTTTTGATCGCTTGCGCGTGTATGGCTCCGGCGCGATGAACCCGTTGCAAAATGCGCTGCGCCAAGCCGTATTTCTGGAAACGGTTTTCATCTCGATGGGGCGACTGGCCAAGGCGGATGGCCATGTCTCGCAAGAAGAGATCGCCCATGTCGAGCAGTTCATGCAGAAACTGAACATGACCCCGGATCATCGTTTGCAGGCCATCGCCTTGTTCAAGCGCGGGGCCGATCCGGCATTCGACATCGAGCCGACCTACAAAAAATTCATGTCCGTTTGCGGGCACACGAAGAATCTGAAGCAGGTGTTGCTGGTGTATCTCATCGTGATGGCGCTGGCGGACGGGCATTTCCATCCGGCTGAAGAAGCTGTGCTCACGGACATCGCAGCGCATCTTGGTTTTGACCAGGCTGCGTTCAAGCACATGATCGAGATGGTGCTGAACCAGTCCCATTTCGGCGGCGGGCAGATCAATCCGGCCGAAGCGTTGGAGGATGCCTACAAAGCGCTGGGCGTGACGAAAGACAGCACCGATGCGGAGGTCAAGCGCGCCTACCGCAAGCTGATGAGCCAATACCATCCGGATAAATTGATGGGGCAGGGCTTGCCGCAAGACATGATTGAAATGGCCACCGAGCAGGCCAAAGAGATTCAGTTGGCATACGATTTGATCAAGAAAAACCGGAATATGTGATGCAATTTGTAGGCTGGTGGTGAGGTACGAACCCCAGCATTTGATGATCTCGAACATGCTGGGGTTCGTACCTGATGAAACAACTAGCCATTCCACTAAGCAATCAAAAAAACGATTGCCAAGTGGCTGGTTATCGCCGCCAGCCTACGGTATAGCGTTCATTACTCGAATTTAAACCCCTGCTCCAACACCTTGCTGCAAGCATCGGCCACTTGCTCATCGAAAAGCGTGCCACGGTTGCGGGCGATTTCATCCAGCGCGGCCGGCATGCCCAGGCTGGCCCGATACGGGCGATGCGAGGCCATCGACTCGATCACATCGGCGACCGCGACAATTCTGGCTTCCAGCAAAATAGCTTCACCCTTGAGTCCCTGCGGGTAGCCTGAGCCATTCATGCGCTCGTGATGCTGGTGGGCGATTTCGGCAATCGGCCAGGGGAAGCTCACCTCTTTCATAATGTTGAAGCCCATGACGGCATGCTCCTGCACGATACGCAGTTCAAGTTCGGATAGGCGACTTGGCTTGCTGAGTATCTCAGCAGGAACGCCGATTTTGCCGATGTCGTGCACAGTTCCGGCGAGGCGGATGCCGTGCGCCTGTTCTGTAGTCAGCCCCATTTCGATGGCAATCGCTGCGGCCAGTTGCGCCACCCTTCGTTGATGTCCGGCGGTGTAGGGGTCGCGCATTTCCACTGTGGCAGCGATCGCTTGAATCGTGTCTTCCATGCCTTTGGATATTTGTTCCGCGCTGCGTTGCTGCGCCGCGCGGTTGCGCAGGTTGACAATGCCGTAGGAAAGGTCGTTAGCGAGTTCGCGTAACAGGCGAATTTCTTCCGAGTCGAATGCGTTGGCATTGGTCGTGTCGATGGTGAGCACGCCGAAAGTATGTCCTGCGGTGTCAGTCAGCGGCAAGGCGAGGATGGAAGCGCAGCTGCTGGCGAGGGCTGCGGCCTGCCAGGGGGAAAAGCGCGGGTCGGTTAGCGCATTGGCGATGACTTGCGGTTCGCCGTTGCGGATGGCGCTGCCCGTCGGCCCGCGTCCGAATTCGTCATTCGCCCACGAGAAGCGCAGCGTGCCGAGGAGATCCGCCGCGATGCCGTATTGTGCCATCGGCTGCACCGACTTTTGTTCATCCTGCTGGGCGTAGCCAACCCATGCGATGTGGTAGCCGCCGACGGCCACTACCACGCGGCACATTTCCTGCAAAAGTGTCATCTCATCGGTGGCGCGCACCAGCACCTCATTGCCGGAACTCAGCGTCTTCAAGGCGCGGTTGACCTTGCGCAGGTTCTCCCATGCCGCATCGCGCTGGGTTACCAGTCCCGCGCTGTATTCGTCGTGCTGGTGGCAGAGCAGGATGGCCTTGGATAGATTCGCCATCACCGGCGCGAAAATGCGCGTGAGCGGCAGTTCGGTATAGGGAATATTTTGCGCGAGCAGCAGAATGACGCCGTTGTTGTCGATGGGCAGGCGCAGAAAACTGGAGTAGGCATTCCCCTCGCGCGAAAGCGGGGCGAGCAGAGCAGGGTCTTCGCGTAACTCGGCACCTCCGCGCAACAGTGCGGCAGGCAGTGTCAACGTATGTCCGACGCTTGCGCTGAGTTCATAGTCGCCGATCACTGTTTCCAGTTTGACCGCGATGGTAGCCGCGCCGCTGTCTGGCGGCAGGTCAAGAAACACCAGACCTGCCGGAAACGAGGTGTGGTACAGCAACTGTTGCAGCGTTTTGGTCAGCAACGGCTTCACGCTCACCTCGCCGCCGATGGCCAGGGTGATCGAGTAAAGAATGGTCAAAATTTGCTGTTCGTGATCCATGCGTCGCTTCGCTCCGGTAGCGCGTAACTCAAATGGAGAGAGAAAGAGAGTACCCCGAGTGGCAATCATACACATGGATGGGGGCGGTCGTCTCTCCCCTGTGGCGAGGGTATAATGCGTGCCTTTGTTTCAGGCCGTTCTTATGCTGTTTACCTCCAAACATTCCCGTCCGCGCTACAGTCAATTGGTCGGCTCGTCCGACGCGTTGGCGTTGGCGCAATACGCCAACGAGCATTCGTCGCTGGCCCATGCTCCATTGGTAATCATTGCCGCCAACGCGCTGGAAGCGCAGCGCCTGAGGGAAGAAATTCCGTTCTTCGAGCCCAAGCTGCGCGTGCATCTGCTGCCGGATTGGGAGACGCTGCCCTATGACCACTTCTCGCCGCATCAGGATTTGATCTCCGAACGCCTCGCCACGCTGCATCACATCCGCAGCAACGCCTGCGACGTGGTGATCGTGCCGCTCACTACCGCGCTGTATCCGCTGCCGCCGGTGGAGCATCTCGCGGCCTACACCTTCTTTCTCAAGCGCGGCGAAAAGCTGAACGTTAAACAGCTGCGCGAGCAACTCACCTTTGCCGGATACAGCCATGTGCAACAGGTGCTCACCCCCGGCGAATACTGCGTGCGCGGCGGCATCATCGACTTGTTCG
>JBAZYW010000067.1:0-10314 GCA_041659125.1 Gallionellaceae bacterium
GCCGAGGGTGAGGCGCTTCCAGCCTGCGGGAGGTACTTCGGCAAAGTCGTCGGCTTCGATAAGCAGTGAATTGCTGAACGGCACGACACGCTTGCCGAGTTCCGGCATGTTCGGATGAAAATCCGCTTCGCGCGTTTGCGCACCGTCGGCGTTGGTGATGGTCACTTTGAGCGGGTTGATGATGGCCATCACGCGCGGTGCGCGCAGCTCCAAATCTTCGCGGATCGCGCCTTCCATGATCGCCATGTCCACGCTGTTCTCGCTCTTGGAGACGCCGATACGCTTGGCAAATTCGCGGATGCCTTCCGGCGTGTAACCGCGACGGCGCATGCCGCTGATGGTGGGCATGCGCGGGTCGTCCCAGCCGCTCACGTGTTTCTCGTTGACCAGTTGCAGCAGCTTGCGTTTGCTGGTGATGGTGTAGTGCAATTCCAGCCGCGAAAACTCGTACTGGCGCGGGTGGCAGGGGATGGTGATGTTGTCCAGCACCCAGTCGTATAGCGGACGGTGGTCTTCAAATTCCAGCGTGCAGATGGAATGGGTGATGCCTTCCAACGCGTCGGAAATGCAGTGGGTGTAGTCGTACATCGGGTAGATGCACCACTTGTCGCCGGTGCGGATGTGGTGCGCGCGGCGGATGCGGTAGATGGCCGGGTCGCGCATGTTCATGTTGGGCGAAGCCATGTCGATCTTGGCGCGCAGCACCATTGCGCCGTCGGCAAATTCGCCGTTTTTCATGCGCGTGAACAGGTCGAGATTTTCTTGTGCCGAACGCTCGCGGTTCGGGCTGTTCTTGCCAGGCTGGGTCAGCGTGCCGCGATACTCGCGCATCTGCTCCGGCGAAAGATCGTCCACATAAGCCAAACCTTTGTTGATGAGTTCAATTGCATAGTTGTACAGCGCATCGAAATAATCCGATGCCCAGCGCACTTCGCCGTTCCACTGAAAGCCCAGCCAGCGCACGTCGTCCTGAATAGATTGCGCATACTCATCGCTTTCCTTTTCCGGGTTGGTGTCGTCGAAGCGCAGGTTGCACTTGCCGTTGTAGTCTTTTGCCAAGCCGAAATTCAGGCAGATGGATTTGGCGTGACCGACATGCAAATAGCCGTTCGGCTCGGGCGGAAAGCGGGTCTGTATCGTGCTGTGCTTGCCGCTCGAAAGATCAGAATCGATAATCGTGCGAATGAAATTAGAGACTGGCGCGGTAGAAACAGGTGTATTGCTGCTCATGGGTCGAGGAATATCTACGATTGAAGATGGCGGATTTTACCCGAAAACCCGCCGTGACTATCGGGCAACCATGCGCAGCATATTGATAACTTGTGAAAGAAAGGCGCTTTTTTGGTAGAATTCACCCCCTTCCGATGGGCCACACCATCGAAACCTAATTTCCGGAAAAAATTTCGATGATCAAGATGAAACAATTCAGCCCGAATGTTGCACTCTGTGCCTTACTGCTGTGCTTCAGCCTAGCTTCCTCCGCTGATGAGATTCAGGATGCCAGTAAGTTATTCAAGCAGGGACAACACGCACAAGCGCTGGAGAAAGTAGACGCGCTCCTCGCCGCCAAACCCAAAGACGCGCAAGCGCGTTTTTTGAAGGGGCTCATTCTCACCGAACAATCTAAAACGGCCGATGCAATCAAGGTGTTCACCGCGCTGACAGACGACTATCCCGAACTGCCCGAACCTTACAACAACCTCGCCGTACTGTACGCCGGACAAGGCCAGTACGAAAAAGCCAAAGTCGCTCTGGAAATGGCGATACGCACCCACCCGAGTTACGCCACCGCGCATGAGAATCTGGGCGACATCTACGCCAAGATGGCCAGCCAGGCCTATGATCGCGCGCTGCAACTGGACAAGAGCAATACCAGCACGCAAACCAAGCTGGAAATGATCAAAGATCTGTTCGGCGGCAGTAGCCGTAAAACCACTATCGCTTCACGCAATGTCGTCACGGGTGTCGTCAGCGCGCCGAAGCCCAGCACCGTGGTTGCCAACGCTCCTGCCGCAGCTCCGGCGCTAGTCGCTACGCCAGCCGTACCCGCCAAGCCTCTGGTTGCCTTCACCCCAACTGCTCCGGCCAAACCGCTTGTCGCGGCCGACACGAACGAGGATGCGCTCAAAACCGTCCACGATTGGGCTGCGGCGTGGTCGTCGAAAAATGTCAAAAAATATCTCGCTTTCTATGCCAAGGAATTCAAAACACCTGACGGCGAGAGCCGCAGCGCATGGGAAGAGCAGCGTAAAACGCGCATCTCTGCACCCAAGTCTATCCACGTGGAAGTTAAAGACGCCAAGGTCAAGCTGATCGACAGCAATCATGCCAACGTGAGTTTCAAGCAGTTCTACCGTGCCAGTCATCTGCACACCTCCGCCAGCAAAACACTGGCACTGGTAAAGAGCGATGGCAAATGGCTCATCGCAGAAGAGCGCGCGGGTAAGTAATCCATGCCATACGCAACCATCACCTTACTGCTGATCGGCGCGCTTGCCGCCCCTGTGAAGGCGGGAGAGCCCGTGCTGGTAAAACAGGGAGAGAGCGATTCGCGCAACATGGAAGCGTTGCTGGCAAAAAGCCTGCATTCCATCGGCAACAACAAGCTTGATGTTGCACTGAATGAAGTTGACTCGCTGCTCAAGGTCAATCCGAACTTCAAACTGGCCCAGCTGGTCAGAGGCGATCTCCTGCTGGCGCGCTCGCAGCAACTCAACGATTTCGGCAACGCGCCCAACGCGCCGCGCGAACGCATGGACGACCTGCGCGACGAAGCACGTGCAAGACTGCAGCGCGCACAGCAACAACAACCGCTCACTACAACGCCGAAGTATCTGTGGCAGCTCGACGCGCAGCAGCACTTCGCCATCGTGGTGGACACCAGCAAATCCACGCTGTACCTGTATGAGAACGTCAACGGTGAACCTCGCTACGTGGCGGACTTTTACATCAGCATCGGCAAAAAAGGCACTGACAAAGTATCCGAAGGCGACCAGCGCACGCCGCTTGGCGTGTACTTCATCAACGCAAAACTTCCCAAAGAAAAGCTCACCGATTTTTACGGCCCCGGCGCATTTCCGTTGAGCTACCCCAACGAATGGGACAAACGCCAGGGGCGTGACGGACACGGCATCTGGCTGCACGGCACGCCCAGCGACACATACAGCCGTCCGCCGCGCACCAGCAACGGCTGTGTCGTGCTAAATAACAACGACTTTCTTCAAATCGGCAAGCATGTGCAAGTCGGACACACGCCGGTCATCATCACCAGCCAGATGGACTGGAGCGACGACGCCGACCGCGCCGAGCGCGATACCTTGCTGAGCGAGATCGAGAAATGGCGCAACGACTGGACAAGCCTTAACACCGACGCCTACCTTGCGCATTACGCGCAGGATTTCTCCACGGGCAATACCAAGCTTGCCGCTTTCGCCCAGCAAAAACGCCTGGTGAATTCGGGAAAATCCTGGGTCAAGGTCAAGCTTTCCAACGTCAGCGTGTTCACTTACCCGGGTCAGCCCAATCTGGTAGTGGTGAACTTCGAGCAGGATTACGACAGCAATAATCTTTCCAACCGCATGAACAAACGCCAGTATTGGATGAAGCGCGACAATAAATGGCAGATCGTATATGAGGGTTCCGCATAATGAATTTGTACAAAACTTTTTTTGTTTTACTGCTCGCCGGACTGTGCGTCCTGCCGGCGCAAGCAGCTTCAACCCCCGCACACAAAGGAAAATCGAACATGGTCAAGCTTCACACTAATCACGGCGTCATCACCATCAAACTGGACGCTGAAAAAGCGCCGAACACAGTCAAGAATTTTCTTGAGTACGTCAACAGCGGCTTTTATAGCAACACCGTATTCCATCGCGTGATCGACGGGTTCATGATTCAGGGCGGCGGCTTCGAGCCCGGCATGCATCAGAAGGCAGTCAACGCGCCTATCCAGAACGAAGCGGACAACGGCTTGGGCAATGAGGCCTATACCGTCGCCATGGCGCGCACCAATGACCCGCATTCCGCCACCGCACAATTCTTCATCAATGTGAAAAACAACAGCTTCCTCAATCACACCTCGCCGGACGGACAGGGCTGGGGCTATTGCGTGTTCGGCAAGGTGGTCGAAGGTACCGAAGTCGTGGATGCCATCAAAAAAGTTAAGACTGGCAACAAGAGCGGCTTCCAGGACGTGCCCACCGAGGACGTCATCATCACCGCAGCAGAAGTCGTCACAGAATAAGAAAACAGGATTCGGAATTCGGGATTAAATCGACAGCGTTACATCGGCATCCTGAATTCCGTATCCCACAATGCCCTATTCCCTATTCATCTCCGACCTTCACCTGTGTGAAAACAGACCGGACACCACGCGGCTGTTTCACGACTTCGTGCAGCACAGCGCTCCGCACGCCGAAGCTCTCTACATTCTAGGAGACCTGTTCGAATACTGGGCGGGAGACGACGATCTAAGTGCCGCGTTTCACCTTGAAGTCACGCGTGCGCTGCAAATGCTGTCCAATCAAGGCACGCGCGTCCACATCATGCACGGCAATCGCGACTTTCTGATGAATGCCGAATTGGCTAAAGCCTGCAATGCCACCCTGCTAGCCGACCCGACCCTGCTCGACCTGTATGGCACACCCACCTTGCTCACGCACGGCGACGCCTTGTGCACCGACGACACGGATTACCAGAACTTTCGCCGCATGGTGCGCGACACAACTTGGCAACAACAGTTTCTCGCCCTGCCGCTGGCAAATCGCAAGACACAGATCGAACAGTTGCGCGAAAAAAGCACGCAGGAAAAGCAACAAAAATCCATGAGCATCATGGATGTGAATTTGCAGGCCGTACACGAATTACTGCAAGCGCACCGCTATCCCGTGATAATCCACGGGCACACCCATCGCCCCGCGCATCACCGGCACCATATCGACGGCCACACCTGCGACCGCTGGGTTTTGGGCGACTGGGACAACTGCGCGAACGCATTGCGCTGCGATGCGAACGGAATAACGTGGGAAACGCCCCCGGCCTGACTCTAAAACCTTCCGCAAACAAACATCGCACTTACCTTACACCCCCTGATAGGGTATGCTTCAACGAACTAAAGCCAATACCTATTTTTATAAATAGCACCATGTTCAAACCCAGCCAGCTAGAGTGCAACCTGACTCTCGACCACAAAGTGGCATTCCTCAACAGCGTCTTCCTGCTTGCAGGGATCGTGGCTTTCTTGATGGGGTTTTACCGCTGGCAGATCAGCGTAGTCATGGGGTCAATCGACTTCGCATTTGCGCTGAGCAGCTTCGCTCTGGTTTATTACCTCAACCACCACAAGGAACGCGTTGCGACCATCAGCTCGATCGCGCTGGCGCTTTCATACTGCCTGTTCTCGGCTATATACCTGCTATCCCCCTACAATACGACGCGCATATCGCTGTTTTTTCTCCTGTCGGCATCGGCCTTTTTCCTCAAGGGACGGCAAGCCGGTCTCGTCTGGCTAATCCTTATTCTCTTGACCATCGTAACCGGGCATTTCCTGCCCGGTTTCGACACCGCATATTCCCATTTCGATATCGTTACGGCCTGCCTGTATTTGATGGCACTGTTCTTCATCCTGCGCAACTATGAGATGTTCAACGAAAAGATCAATGAGCGTAACCGCAAAAAAGAATTACTGCATTTGAGCGAAGAACGCTTCCGCACCATGGTCGAGAGCGGAAACGACATCATCGGCATCGTTTCAAATACGGGCATGTTGCATTTCATCTCATCTTCCGTCGAGCCGGTGCTGGGTTTCGCCCCCGGTGAAATACTTAACAAACACGTCAATGAACTGATCCATCCCGATGAACAAGCCAAGGCCACCCAAGCACTGGCCGATGTGCTGTGCAGCCCCGCTGGCAAAGGACTCAAAAAACATGAATTCCGGGCAAGGCACAAGGATGGCGGCTACCGCATCATCGAGATAATCGGTCGCAATTTGATTAACAATCCGGTGATTGGCGGCATCGTACTGAATGGGCGCGACATCACCGAACGCAAACAGGCAGAAGAAAAGCTGCGCCTGACGACAAAAGTATTCGAGAACACGCAAGAAGGAATCACGATCACCGATATCCTTGGCAATATCATCGAAATCAATGCAGCACTCAGCAAGATTACCGGCTATTCCCGCGAAGAACTGATTGGCAAAAATCCGCGCATGTTGCAATCCGGCCACCAGAGCCGTTCATTCTATGAAGCCATGTGGCAATCGCTCACCACGACGGGGCACTGGGCCGGCGAGGTGTGGAACCGGAAAAAAGACGGGGAAATGTATGCCGCATGGCTGACTATTTCGGCCATTGTCGATGAACATGGAAAAACAACCCACTATGTGGGCATTTCCTCGGATATCACCCTGCTCAAGCAACACGAAAAACAGCTGGAGCGCATCGCCCACTATGATGCGCTCACAGGTATTCCGAATCGCACCCTGCTGAACGACCGCATGAAACAAGCTATCGCCCGCACGGCACGCGAAAAAAACATGATGGCGGTGTGCTATCTGGATCTGGACGGATTTAAACCCATCAACGACACGGTGGGACACGATGCGGGCGACCATGTGCTGATCGAGATCGCACGGCGCATTCAGAACACGCTGCGCGGCGGCGATACGGTTGCCCGTCTGGGAGGGGATGAATTTGTTATTCTGCTGCTGGGACTGGAACGCGGCGAAGAATGCAACATAACCTTGGAGCGTATGCTTGCCGTCATCGCCGAACCGATAGACATCAAGGGCAATTCTTTTTCGCTGAGCGCCAGCATCGGCGTGAGCATCTACCCGCTGGACGAAGAAGATACGGATACACTGTTGCGCCATGCCGACCAAGCCATGTATGTGGCCAAGCAGTCCGGCAAGAATCGTTTCCACATTTACGACCCTGCGCTGGATCAGCGCACACGCAATCAGCAAGAGCTATTAAAGAACATCCAGCTCGGCCTGCAGAATAACCAGTTCGAACTTTATTACCAACCCAAGGTCGATTTGCGTACACAGCAACTTGTCGGCGCGGAAGCGCTGATTCGCTGGAACCATCCCGAGCTGGGACTGCTTGCCCCCGCAAGATTCCTTCCCGTCGCCGAGAATACCGAAATCGACATTGCTATCGGAGAATGGGTAATCGCCAGCGCATTGCATCAACTCGATTTGTGGCGTGTGGCCGGACTGGATATCGAAGTCAGCATTAACATCTCCGCACATCATTTGGAATCCGCACACTTCGTTGACAGGTTGCAACAGCAATTCTTGCAGCATCCGGCCATTCCCGCAAAACGCTTTCAGATCGAGGTACTGGAGACTGCCGCTCTCGACGACATTACCCAAGTCACGCGCATCCTTGATGAATGCAAGAAATTCGGCGTGTGCTTTGCTCTGGATGATTTCGGCACGGGGTATTCCTCTTTGTCATACTTGAGCACCTTACCGATTGATGCGCTCAAAATCGACCAGTCCTTCATACGCAACCTGACGCTGAGCAAGGGAGATCATGCCATCGTTCTGGGGGTCATCGCACTCTCCAAAGTATTCGATCTCAAAACAGTAGCCGAAGGCATCGAAACCCAAGTGCATTTTCACACCCTGCTTGAAATGGGATGCGATATCGGGCAGGGATACGGCATAGCGCGCCCGATGCCGGCCAGCGCACTGCTCGACTGGGCCAACAGAACAGCAGAGGGAATCAGCTTCTTTCAGCTATCTCAGATCGAACTGAACATGAAAAAGGAAACACCGTGAACTCTCCCGCAACTCTGCGCGTCAACGTGGACGCGTTGCAGGCATTGCCAGCCCTGCCGAAAATCGCACAGCAGATCCTGTCGATCAAACTGGCGACTGACAAAGGCGATGAAATGCTGCTTAAGCTGATCGGAAAAGATCCGGCGATCTCAGCCAGAATCATCGGCTTGGCGAACTCCCCGCTATTCGGCACCTCGCGCAAGATCATGGCGGTAAGCGACGCCGCGTCTGTGCTGGGCATCAAGCGCATCAAGATGGTCGCATTGAGTTTCGCCATGATGTCCTCCGTCACCCGCAAACCGGCAGGTTTGCTGGACGTGACGCACCTATGGCAACACAGCATGGCGGTCGCGCTGGCAATGGATGCTCTGTCCAAAGCCATGCCCAAAGAAATGCGCCCGCCGGATGAGGAAATCTATCTCGCCGGACTGCTGCACGATATCGGTTTTCTGGTATTGGAATACATCGATCCCGCATTGAGCAATCGCTTCCATGCCCGCCTCGCCGCCGAAGGCGTGAGCCGGTATACAGAGCTCGAAGCCGAGATGCTGGAGGCCAACCACAGCGAATTGGGTGCGCGACTGGCCGAGCACTGGAATCTGGCGCAAAGCATCGTTGCTGTATTGCGCTACCACCATTCGAGCGATGTGGCACCGGATGCCGTTGGGCAGCCACTCATCGCAATGATCAATCTGACTGGCAGACTGTTCCCCGTCTTTGGTGCCGACGAGCACGTAGCAGCGGACATCGAAATCGAAAAATGGCAAGCGCTGGGGATTGCCGCAGAAAAAGTGCCCGAGGTCGAAGCGGCTATGCGCAAACGCACAGAAGAGATTGCTTCGTCCATGTCCTGATGCGCCGGGAATAAGTCATCGCTCCGCGCGATCACTTATTCCCGGCACACAACTCCTCGCAGGGTATGCCGTTTTTATTCCTATCCAACGATTTCGCTCCGCAATGCGTAAGATAAAAATTCGCCTCGTCGCATGAACTCATTTGCGGGCAATGCTTTTTATGCCCGCATGCCGTATCGTAAACGGCGCCAGGAGCACTATGCGCGCCAGCCGGTTGATTGTGTGCTTGGGGAAAGTCGGACTTAACGGAAGGATGCGTCTTGCGCCATTGCCACGGTGCCAGCGGACTGCTTTGCCCCCATAGCCCGCGCTGTGCCTGTTGCGCCTCGCTCTGCAAGGCGATGTAGCTGCGGTCGCTGTGAAAATGCGAATATTCCCACGCCATGCCGCGCCGCACCTGCTCCTCATTTACGCTGCGCCCATCCACCGAAACCAGTCCCACCACACGACCATATTGATCCACCGCCTGCGAATTGATATGCACCAGTTTTTTTTGCAGCATATCAAGCAACGATTGCCGTGACTGCATGCCGAACGCCTGATCTTTTTCCGGCGCGTCGATATTCGCCATGCGTATTTTTACTTTAGCCCCGTCATGCAGCACCATGATCGTATCGCCATCCATCACTGCGATGACTTTGGCGTCGAACTCCGCAGCTGGCGCAGCACTGGCCCACACCCAAACCAAAGCCAATGCGGCGGCTCGTTTCATGCGAGCAGACTTTTGATGAATGCGAGGCAAAGCAAGGCGTAACCTGCCGCGAGAATATCGTCGAACATGACACCGAGACCGCCGTGCCAAGTTTTATCGAAATGGCGTATAGGCTCGGGCTTCCAAATATCGAACAGGCGGAACAGAGAAAACGCCAGCACCTGCCAGATACGGCCTGCCGGCGTAAAGAACAGCACCAGCATAAAAGCGACGATCTCATCCCAAACGATACCGCCGTAATCGGGCACGCCCAGTTCGCGCCCCGTCTTGTCGCACACCCACACTCCGATGGCGAACGCCCATATCAGCACGAGGATAAACAGCGCATCCGAAAGGCGCGGCGCCAGATACCAATAAAGCGGAAAAGCAACGAGAGTGCCCGCCGTTCCGGGTGAGCGCGGAAACAAACCCGCGCCGAAACCGAAGGAAAGAAAGTGTGCGGGGTGGCTAAACAGAAAAGCCCAAGTCGGCTGGAATTTCAATTCGTCATGCGAAATGGTCATAGCCCGACTCCTTTACCTGCATCGTTTTACCATCGGCAGAGTACACCGTACACCCGCAGCCCTGAACGATCTTTCCGATGCGCGTCAAGGGTACAGCAAGCGCGGCGGCAATTTTCTCGATCTCGGCGCGCAGCACCACGGGTACAGTAAAACATAGTTCATAATCGTCGCCGCCCGCCAAGATGCAGTGCTGAATCAGTGCCTCCCATTGCAGTTCGGGCTTTAGCCCGACAGGTCGGGCTAAAGCCCGAACTGCACTAGAACAAGGCAACGCATCAAACTCGATTTCTGCTCCCACTCGCGAGTTCTCAACAACGTGCCCGAGATCGGCCAATAGTCCATCCGAAATATCAATCGCGCTGTGGGCGATGCCGCGTAGCGCCAAGCCCAGAGTGACGCGCGGTTGCGGCTGATGCAGCCGCACAGAACATGCGGCAAAAATCTCTTGCGGCAACA
>JBAZYW010000068.1:0-10286 GCA_041659125.1 Gallionellaceae bacterium
GAATACAAAACCGCTCTTTTCCACGCGCTCGGCAAAGTCCGCGTTCTCGGACAAGAAACCGTAGCCGGGGTGAATCGCCTGTGCGTCGGTCACTTCCGCCGCGCTGATGATGGCGGGAACGCTCAGATAGCTCAGGCTGGAAGCCGCCGGTCCGATACACACCGACTCATCCGCCAGTTTGACGTATTTGGCTTCGGCATCGGCTTCGGAGTGCACGGCGACGGTCTTGATACCCATCTCGCGGCAGGCGCGCTGGATACGCAGCGCGATTTCGCCGCGATTGGCGATCAGGATTTTTTCAAACATGACGGGAGTCTCGGGCTTCGCCGGAACGCCTATTTTGCGCGGAAACATGGCCATGGCGGATTAACCGATGATGAACAATGGTTGACCGAATTCGACCGGCTGACCGTTCTCAACCAGAATCGCTTTGACGACGCCGCCTTTGTCGGTCTCGATTTCATTCAGCAGTTTCATCGCCTCAATGATGCACAGCGTGTCGCCTGCGTTCACGGTTTGGCCGATGTCGACAAACGACTTGGCGCCGGGCGATGCTGCGCGGTAGAAGCTGCCCACCATAGGCGACTTGACCACATGGCCTTCCGGTGCGGCTGGTTCTGTCGGCGCTGCGGCGACTGCCGCAGCTTGCGGAGCCGGGGCTGCCATATGATGGTGTTGCGGAGCGGCAGAATAAAACTGTTGGCTAGGCGCAACATTGCGCGAGATGCGCACATGCTCTTCGCCTTCAGTCAGTTCCAGTTCGGCGATGCCCGAGTTCTCGACCAGTTCGATCAGTGTCTTCAGTTTGCGTAGATCCATTTTTTAGCTCCTTACAGAATGTTGTAGTGCGAATTGCAGTGCGAGTTCGTAGCCTGTTGCGCCCAGGCCGCTGATGACGCCGACTGCGATATCGGAAAAATACGACTCCTTGCGGAACGCCTCGCGGGCGAACACATTGGAAAGGTGTACCTCGACAAACGGAATCGCCACTGCCGCCAGCGCGTCGCGTATCGCCACGCTGGTATGGGTGAACGCTGCAGGGTTGATAATGATGAACTCGGTGCCGTCCTGACGCGCCTGCTGTACTCGCACGATCAGGTCGGCTTCGGCATTGCTCTGGAAATGTGCCAGTTTTGCACCCTTCGCCTGAGCTTGTGCCGTCAACTTGGTGTTAATTTCGTCCAACGTGATGCGGCCATATACGTCCGGCTCGCGTGTTCCGAGCAGGTTCAGGTTGGGGCCGTGCAAGACAAGGATGTTCTTCATGGCCGCAGTTTGCCGCAAAATGGGTGCGTTTGTCTACCTTTTCGGTGGTATTGCGTGATAACGCTCTGATTACACACCCAGGAAAAAATACACGGTCAAAATGATACCCAGTGCGGCGACGAGCAGGTTGCTGATGACCCCGGGGTCGGTGCGATAACCTTCGGGAATTTCGATGGGTTTCAAGGTGCGCAGCACTTTGCGGTACTGCACCGTGGAATAGGCGGCGACGAATGCGCCCAGCAACACGAACAGTAATCCCGTCCAAAAGGACAACCCGCGTTGCAGCGGCATGTCGTGTTTGGGTAGCAGGATGGTAACGAACAGGCCGAAGCGTTCAATAACGAAGCCGAAGGCCATCAAGGCGAGGCTGGTGCGGTTCCATGCGAGCAGGGTGCGCTCGGCGGCGAAAAAAACTCTTGGATCGTTGAGGTCGGACATGGCTTTCCTTATATATGTTTACAGGCCGACGTTTTTAAGCGACTGCAAAAATTGCGGAGCATCCTGATAGCCGGTCACGCGGAAGTCGGCCTGCTCTTTGCCTTGCGCGTCGAAGAACAAAGTGGCGGGCGGGCCGAACAGCTGGAAGCGTTGCAGCAGCGCTTTGTCGTCGGCATCGTTGGCAGTGACATCGGCTTGCAGCAGCAGGGTATCTTTCAGCTTGGCTTGCACTGCCGCATCGCTGAAAGTGTAACGCTCCATCTCTTTGCACGACACGCACCAGTCGGCATAAAAATCCAGCATGACCTTTTTGCCTTGGGCCTGGGCGATGCGCGCGTCCAGTTCGGCCATGCTCTTCACGCGCTCGAAACGCAATGTGGCGGTCGCTTCGACGGTGCCGCGTCCCAAGTTGCCGAGCGGGCGCAGCAGATCGCGCGCGCCGGAAAGCCCCCCGATGAGATAAGCCACGCCGAGCAGCAGCGCGAGGATGCCGACTCCTTTCCACAGCTTGCGCCAGCCGCTGGCGTTATGCGGCAGCGCATCCAGCGCATGCATATAGATGGCGGAGAGAATCAGCAGCGCAGCCCACAGCAGCATTTGTGCCGTGACCGGAATAACGGGGGAAATGATCCAGATGGCGAGCGCCAGCATCACTACGCCGAACAGGCGTTTGACCGCCTCCATCCATGCCCCGGCTTTGGGCAGCAAAGCCCCCGCCGAACTGCCGATCAGCAGCAGCGGTGCGCCCATGCCCAGCGCCAGCGCGAACAAAGCCGTGCCACCCAACACCGCATCGTGCGTCTTGCTGATGTAGAGCAGTGCGCCTGCCATCGGTGCGGCCACGCACGGGCTCATGATGATGGCGGACAGTGCGCCCATCGCGAACACGCCGGAGAGATGCCCGCCGTGCAGCTTGTTGCTAGTGTCGGTGAGACGGCTTTGCAGCGCCGAGGGCAGCTGCAATTCATAGAAGCCGAACATGGACAGCGACAGCAGCACAAACACCACGGCGAAGCTGCCCAGCACCAGCGGCGTTTGCAGCGCATTGGAGATCAGCTCGCCGGAGAGGCCCGCCGCGATACCCGCGCCCGCGTAAGTGAGCGCCATCCCCAGCACATAAGCTAGCGACAGGATAAATGCGTGCATGTGGGTGATCTTGTGGCCGCGCCCGACAATGATGCCGGACAGGATAGGCACCATGGGAAACACGCAGGGGGTGAAAGCGAGCAACAGACCCGCGCCGAAAAAGAACGACACGACCAGCCAGAAGCTGCCCTGTTTTAACACGCTCGCGATCTGGGTGTTCTCATTGTCGGCAGCTGGCTTCACTGCGGGGGCGGGTGAGTTGCACACGAATTGCGCCAGTTCGACGGCAAATGTCTTTTCAATGGGCGGGTAACACAAGCCCTTATCGCTGCAACCTTGGTAGCTTGCATTGATAGTCACGGGTTTCGTCACATCGGCATTTTCCAGCACGATCTTCGCTTGAAATGATTGGTGATACACCTCGATCAAACCGAAGTTGGGATCGTTCTTGGGTTCGCCTTTGGGTAGTTCGATGCTGGCGATCTTGGTTTTGCCGGCAGCAAGTGCGAAACTGGTTTTGCCGCGATATAAATAATAGCCCGGCGTAATTTGGAAGTTGGCAATCAGTGTTTTGTTGTCGCATGCGTCGATGCTTAGCTTGAATGCCTGATCCGGCGGTAAGAAAACCGACTGCTTTGCGCCGCCCAGCCGTTCCAGAAAGCCTTCGGCGTGGGACAAAGGGGAAAGACAAAGCAACAGCATCAATAAAACACGCATCATTCGGCATTCCTTGGTTGAGTTTCCTGCGTCACCCAGTTTAGATAAGCAGGTAGTCCGGCTGTCACAGGGACAGCAATGACTTCGGGAAGTTCATAGGGGTGTAATTCGCGCAGCGCGCTTTCCAGATACGGATAAGCCGCGCGCGTGGTCTTGATGAGCAATGGCACTTCGTTCGCGTGTTCCACCTTGCCTTCCCAGCGGTAGATGGATGTGCATCCGGCCAGGATGTTCACGCAGGCTGCAAGGTTGGCGTTCACCAGGGTGTCAGCCGCCGCCTCTGCTGAGGCGCGGTCGGGAAAATTGCTGATGACCAGCAGCACCTCGTTCATCGCGCGCCCGCCTTGGCGCAGCGCACCCCGAGTTGCAATAACTCGTCCCACACATCGCCCTTGCGCAAGCCTTTAACCAGCTTGTCGATCTGCGCGGCCTGGCGCAAGGCGCGCTCCGCAAATGCCGGTGAAAAGCGGCGCACCGCGCGTTCCACCAGTTTTTGTTTAACTCCCCACACCCGCGCATCGCGCAATGCGCCCGCGAGATTGCCGCTCTGCTGCATGGCGCGCGAGACTCGCGCCAGCGCGCGGATGTCTTCGGAGATCGCCCATAAGATCAATACGGTCGCGGTGCCCTCCGCCTGCAAGCCTTCGAGGATGCGCGCGTAGCGTGCCGCATCGCCCGCTAGCATCGCTTCGGAAAGTTTAAAAATATCGTAGCGCGCCACATCCATTACCGAATCTTTCACCTGTTCGAAAGTGAGAGGCCCGGCGGGAAACAGCAGCGCGAGTTTTTGTATCTCCTGAAAAGCCGCCAGCAGATTGCCTTCCACGCGCTGCGCCAGAAATATCAGCGTGTCCTCATCGGTGGATTGATCCTGGCGCTTCAGGCGCGCGGCGATCCACGCGGGCAGCGCATTAAGGGAAATCTCGTCGGCACTGATGACCGTGGCGTGCTGTTCCAGCGCGGCGAACCATTTGCTTTTGAGTGCGGTGCTCTCAAGTTTCGGCAGCGAGATGAGCGTGAGCGTATCCG
Source organism: Gallionellaceae bacterium (assembly GCA_041659125.1). Classification (GTDB taxonomy): domain Bacteria; phylum Pseudomonadota; class Gammaproteobacteria; order Burkholderiales; family Gallionellaceae; genus PALSA-1006. The sequence continues at coordinate 4,537 of JBAZYW010000068.1, forward strand.
GGTTCAGGTTGTCGCAATGATCTTGCAGCGCTTGCGCACCTTCCACGCCGGGCTTGCCGGACGGGATGCGCAGATCGACCACCTTGCGCGAGGAGAACAGCGACATGCTCTGCGCGCTGTTGCGCAACTCCGCCCATTTGAAATGCTGCTCGGCGATGAGCACTTCGCGCTCGCTGTAACCCGCCTCGCGCGCCGCAATGCGGATCGCATCCGCAGCTTCAATGGCAAGCAGCAGCGCATCGCCGTGGATCACATACAGCGACCCCAAGCCTTTGGCCAAGTGGCGCGGCAGGTCATCGCTGGAGATGCGCATTATTCGGCCTCAACGCAAAAGGGTAGGAGCGGGCCTTGCCCGCGACATGCTAATTGTTCGCGGGCAAGGCCCGCTCCTACAGAAATACGATTGGGCCGCATTGTCAGGGGCGGCTCTCGCCATGTTCAACTGGCGTTTTGGGTGGCTTGGCGCGGCTCAAACGGCGCATGGCTTGTGCCACTGCATCGGAGCGCATGTCTTTAAACAGCAATGCCTCTTCCTGTTCCTTGGCGAGTACCTGCGAGTCGTCATAGGTCAATGTGCGCGTCAGCACGATCTCTTCATTAGATAGCCAGCTGACCAACTGGCTATCGTAAGCGCGCAGAGAGACGCGATAGCGCAACTGGTATTCGAGCACTTTTCCGGCACCGGACAAAGAGAGAATCTGTTTGTCCGAAGATTCCGCAAGAACTTCCAGCGTGATCGTGGCCTGCTCGGGGCTGGCGCTCAGCGCGACCTTGTTGGACGCAAACGCGTTACGCAATCCCGTCACGAAAGGCGTCTCGGCCCCCGCTTTCAGATAGACGCTTTGGAAGGCCAGAGTAACGGCCTGGCCGCCATGTCCGCGCAAGTGGAAACCGCAGGCGGGCAGCAGCAAAGTCGTCGCGAACAGAAAAGCGTAGAATGAATTTTTCATCGCATCAGATCACCACGTTGATTAAGCGACCCGGCACCACGATGACCTTCTTGGCTGTGCCGCCTTCGAGTAGGCGCTGCACCGCTTCGTGCGCCAGCGCGAGCTGCTCGATGCTCGCCTTGTCCAAGTCCTTGGCTACACGCAGACTGCCGCGTAGCTTGCCGTTCACCTGAATCATCAGCTCGATCTCGTCCTGCTCCAGTGCGGACTCGTCCACTTCCGGCCAAGCTGCGGCGAGGATGTCGTCGCCGTAACCAAGTTCTTTCCACAGCGTTTGCGCGATGTGCGGCGTGATGGGCGAGAGCAGGCGCAGCAGGATAGACACGCTTTCGCTCAGCACCGCGCGGTCGGCGCTGCTCTTGGCTTTTTCCAAAGCGTTGAGCATCTTCATCGCGGCGGACACCACGGTGTTGAACTGGTGGCGCGAGAAGTCGAAGTTCGCTTGTTTCAAGGCAAGATGCGTCTCGCGGCGCAAGGCCTGATCGTCGGCGGACAGCTTGCTGAAATCGCCGGATGCTTTGCCGATCTCATTCAGTTCGGCGCACAAATTCCACACGCGGCGCAAGAAGCGGAACGAACCTTCCACACCGGAATCAGACCATTCCAATTGCTGGTCGGGCGGTGCGGCGAACATCATGAACAGGCGCGCGGTATCCGCGCCGTAAGCGTCAATGATGGCCTGCGGATCGACGCCGTTATTCTTCGACTTCGACATTTTCTCCGTGCCGCCGATCACGACCGGCTTGTGGTCGGCAATCAGCTTCGCGCCGATAGGGCGCGCTTTCGCATCCATCTCCACTTCCACTTCGGCCGGATTGATCCACAGCTTTTTGCCGGCGGGTAAGTCGCGATAAAAAGTCGGTGCAACCACCATGCCTTGGGTGAGCAGATTTTTGAATGGCTCGTTGCCTTGCACCAAGCCTTCATCGCGCATCAGCTTGTGGAAGAATCGCGCGTACAGCAAATGCAAAATCGCGTGTTCGATGCCGCCGATGTATTGATCCACCGGCAACCATTTTTGTGCCGCCGCTTTATCCACCATGCCGGTGTCGCATTGCGGGCTGGCGTAGCGCGCGTAGTACCACGACGACTCTACAAAGGTATCCATCGTGTCCGTCTCGCGCCGCGCCTTACTGCCGCATTGCGGGCAAGTGCATTCGTAGAATTCCGGCATCTTGGCCAGCGGCGAACCCGCGCCGTCCGGCACCACGTTTTCCGGTAATTTCACCGGCAACTGATCGTCCGGTACCGGCACATCGCCGCAGGACGGGCAATGGATGATGGGAATCGGGCAGCCCCAATAGCGCTGGCGCGAAATGCCCCAGTCGCGCAGACGGAACTGAGTCTTTTTTTCGCCCAAGCCTTTGGCGGCGAGATCGGCGGCGATGGCATCCACGGCTTGTTCGAAATTCAGGCCGTCGTATTTGCCGGAGTTCACGCACACGCCGCTCTTGTCGCCGTACCATTCCTGCCATGCGGCATCGCTGAAGCTTTGGTCTTTCACCGCGATGGATTGCTGAATCGGCAAGCGGTATTTCTTGGCAAAACCAAAATCGCGTTCGTCATGCGCCGGCACCGCCATCACCGCGCCTTCGCCGTAGCTCATCAGCACATAGTTGCCGACCCACACCGGCACTTGTTCGCCGGTGAGCGGATGCGTCACGCAGATGTCCGTGGGCATGCCCTTCTTTTCCATGGTGGCGATGTCGGCTTCGGCCACGCCGCCGTGTTTGCATTCCTCGACAAAGGCGGCGAGCGCCGGATTTGTTTGCGCCGCATAAGTCGCCAGCGGGTGCTCCGCCGCCACGGCGACGAAGGTGACGCCCATGATGGTGTCGGCGCGCGTGGTGTATACCCAAAGCTTGTCCTGCTTGCCTTCCAGTTCGTACGGGAACGCGAAGCGCACGCCGTAGCTCTTGCCGATCCAGTTGGCCTGCATGGTCTTTACCTGTTCCGGCCAGCCGGACAGCGTGTCCAAATCCGTGAGCAACTCGTCGGCGTATTGCGTGATGCGGAAGAAATACATCGGTATCTCGCGCTTTTCCACCTGCGCGCCGGAGCGCCAGCCGCGCCCGTCGATCACCTGTTCGTTCGCCAGCACGGTGTTGTCCACCGGGTCCCAGTTCACTGTGGAGGTCTTCTTATAGATCACGCCTTTTTTGAACAGGCGGTTGAACAGCCATTGCTCCCAGCGGTAATAGTCAGGCTTGCAGGTGGTCACTTCGCGCGACCAGTCCACGCCCAGCCCCAGTGACTTCAACTGCTGCTTCATGTATTCGATGTTGGAATAGGTCCATGCGGCGGGCGGCACGTTGTTGGCCATCGCGGCATTTTCGGCGGGCAGGCCGAACGCGTCCCAGCCCATGGGCTGCATCACGTTAAAACCCTTCATGCGGTGGTGGCGGCTCAATACATCGCCGATGGTATAGTTGCGCACATGCCCCATGTGCAGTTTGCCGGAGGGGTAGGGGAACATGGACAGGCAATAATATTTCGGCTTCGGGCTGTCTTCGCTGGCGCGGAAAGCCTGTTGATTTTCCCACTGCTGTTGTGCGGCGGCTTCGATGTCTTTGGGCGAATAAGTCTGTTGCATGGTTTCGAGTTCAGTGTGGCTAAAAATAAGGCCGCATTATATCCGTCATTGTTGTTGGAGGAGAGTGCAATGAAACTGATTACTGCGTTGTTTGCCTTGTGCTTGGCGACTCCGGCATGGGCTGAGCCGGACATGTTAGTCAGCGGCGTAAAGATGCCTGCATGGGTAGAGCGGGGCGTACAGCGTCTGCCGCTTGCTCCGGGGATGGAGTTGAGTAACGGCGATATTTTGCTCACCGGACAAAACTCGCGTGTACTGCTTAAAGCGGCCGATGGCAGCGACATCAAGCTGGGCGAGAGCGCGAGGCTGGCTCTTTCCGGACTGGCGCCAAAACGCGATGGACAACCCCTGTTTAGTGCCGCGCTCAATGTGTTGAAAGGCGCATTTCGCTTTACCACCTCCGCCGTCGCCAAACTGCGCGGACGCGAGGTGATGGTGAAGGTGGCAGGCGCAACAGTGGGGATACGCGGCACGGACGTATGGGGAAAAGCGGCGGAGACCGACAAAGATGTGGTGTGCCTGATCGAGGGGAAAATATCCGTGAACTATCTCGATGAGCCAGCCTTTGTGATGGACGAACCATTGAGCTTTTACAAGATGCCCAAAAACGCCGCCCCTGCGCCCGTTGCCAAAGTGGATATGGAGCAACTGAAGAAATGGGCGGCAGAAACTGAAATCGCTACAGGGCAAGGTGCGGCACGCATGGGAGGCGTGTGGAAAGTCGATCTAAAAACCGTCGAGGGCGAGGCAGCGACGCTGGCGGCCTACGATGAATTGCGTGCCGCCGGGTACGATGCGCGCATTTTGCCGCTAGATGCCGGAAAATACCGCTTGTACATCATGCAGCTGCCCAGCCGTGATGAGGCAACTGCATTGGCTCGGGAACTGACCGGAAAAATGGGCATCGACTCGCCCTCCGTGTCACGTTAGCGGCATCGAAGGTGTTCTGCTAGAATGCCAAAAAATAATTTTTCATTATCCTTCAGGAGAGATTCAACATGTCACGCAAACACCCCGTTATTGCAGTAACTGGCTCGTCCGGCGCAGGTACTACCACTGCGAAACGCGCATTCGATACCATATTCCGCCGCGAGCATATCAATGCGGCGGTAATTGAGGGCGACAGTCTGCACAGCCTGGATCGTATGGCATTCCGCGCGGCAGCGGCAGAAGCGGCAAAAAACGGTCACAACACCTTCAGCCATTTCGGCCCCGAAGCGAACCACTTCGACAAGATCGAAGAAATGTTCAAGCAATACGGCGAGACCGGCATGTGCAAACGCCGTTACTACGTGCATAGCGAACCCGAAGCTGTCGAGCACAACAAACACTTCGGTCTGACCGATCTGAAGCCCGGTTTGTTCACGCCTTGGGAAGATATCGAAGCTAATTCGGACCTGCTGTTTTACGAAGGTCTGCATGGCATGATTCACACGGACAAAGTGAACGCCGCACAACACGTGGATCTCAGCATTGGCGTTGTGCCGATCGTGAATCTGGAATGGATCCAGAAGATCCATCGCGACAAGGCAGAGCGCGGCTATTCCGCCGAAGCCACTGTTGATACCATCATGCGTCGCATGCCGGACTACATCAACTTCATCACGCCGCAGTTTACTTATACCGACATCAACTTCCAGCGCGTATCGACGGTGGACACCTCCAACCCGTTCATCGCACGCGACATCCCTACGCCCGACGAAAGCTTCGTGGTTGTGCGTTTCCGCAATCCGAAGGGCGTGGACTTCCCTTACCTGCTCGACATGATTCATGACTCCTTCATGTCTCGTCCCAACACCATCGTGGTTCCCGGTGGCAAGATGAGCATGGCGATGGAAGTGATTCTGGCTCCAATCATGCACGACATGATTCAGAACAAAAAGAAGTAAGAAAAAGTGCAATAGCAAGGCGGGGAATCAGGCAGTGCTTGATTCCCCGTTTCTTTTGGAAAAACGATGAATCTGCTCCAAGGTCTCAATCCCGAACAACGTGCCGCCGTCGAACTGCCCGCGCAATCCGCCTTGATCCTAGCCGGAGCGGGCAGCGGCAAGACGCGCGTGCTCACCACGCGCATCGCTTATCTCATCAGCACCGGGCAGGTTTCGCCGCACGGTATTCTCGCGGTGACGTTTACCAACAAGGCGGCGAAAGAGATGGTGACGCGCCTCTCGGCGATGTTGCCGATCAATACGCGCGGCATGTGGATA
>JBAZYW010000069.1:0-2984 GCA_041659125.1 Gallionellaceae bacterium
GCATGCGTTTTAGGTAGGCAGAAAAGACTTGTGCGAGCTGTCCGATTTCATCGCTAGAAAAGCCGTATGTTACAGCCTCGGCGTCATCTTCCGGATTGGCGCGACTAACCCGTCGCGCGAGTTCGGCTATAGGAGCGACGCCGCGTCCGGCAAGCCACCAGCCTGCCCATGCGGAAAAAAGGATCATGATGAAAGCGCCAGACGCAAGATAGAGAGTGAACATTTCCTCCCGGGTGCGCTGGCGCTTTTCATTAAACAGCATGAAGTATCTCTCGCCATTTCTATCGGCCACGGCAACGCGATATGGCGTGTTATTCAGCGCCAGGCGATACGTTCCCTCGCGCAGGGGGCGTAACACGGCCGGGATGTGTTCGTCGCGTTGGCTTTGTGTCAGCACATAACCTTGAATGCTGATGGTTGCAGGCGGGAGCGAGTTGGGGTTGCGCGAGCGTCTGGAAATATAGTCGTCGATTTCCGCACGCAGTGTTTCATCCATCAGTCGTTCGCCAAGATTGTGTGCGGCAAACGAAAGGCCCAGCGACAGCAGCAGACTAATCATTGCGCCAAAGAGAGCAAAAGTCAGTGCCAGTTTGAATTTGAGACTATGGAGAAAGCTACTCATTGCAGATCTGATAACCAATGCCACGCAAAGTTTTTACCAAAGGCTTGTCGGTGTTTTTGTCCACCGCATTGCGCAAGATATGCATGTGCGCACGCAAGGCGTCGCTGTCGGGAGGGGAGTCGCCCCAAATGGCACGCTCCACCTCTTCGCGAGACAGCACACGCGGAGATTGGCGCATCAAGAGTTCAAGCAGTTTTAACGCTATTGGCGGCAACGTCATATTGCGCTCTCCCCGGGACACTTTTAGTGTTCCGGTATTAAAAGACAGATCGCCGACTTGCAGCGTGCTGCTGTTTTCGCGCACTTGCGCACGCCTGACGAGCGCCAAAAGCCGGGCCTCCACTTCGCGCATCGAGAAAGGCTTGACCACATAATCATCCGCACCGGCTTCGAGGCCTGCGATCTTGTCATCCAGTGAGTCGCGCGCGGTCAGCATCAGAATAGGCGTGTGCTTCCCTGCATCACGCAGGCGCTTGCACATCGTTAGCCCATCCATGCTGGGTAGCATCAAATCCAGCACGAGTACATCGTATGAATTTGTGGATGCGAAATGCAGGCCGGGAATGCCGTCTCCGGCGAGATCTATCGTGTGTCCACGGGCTTCGAAATAATCGAACAGGTTGGTTGCAAGATCGCGATTGTCTTCAATCAGAAGAATATTCATAGGCTCCGTTTTTTAGGCGATTGTCACCCGTCAATTATGGGGTAACTATTTTGGGGAGGCTGTCCCGCTTGCTGCCCGGCAGTCTTCCGGACAATCGCCGCGATGGTGATGCCACGCTCCGCAACCGGCCATAATAAAAGCAACTATCAAAAACAAGATAACTTTGTGCATTGCATCCTCCTGTATTTGTTGGCGATGTTGTTAAAGCTAAGCGAGCTGCATTTTATGCAGCTCGCTTGCGCACAAAATTGGCGGGGTTAGGGTTGACGATTACGCCCGTTCCCGGGGCCCATTCCTCCGCCTGTTCCCATGCCGCTTCCCCGGGGCGGGAGGGCGTCTGGCAACGATACCCCACGTTCCTTGGCACGTGCTTGCATCTGTTCGTGATGCTCGTTGCGAATTTTATCCCGCTCTTCGGCGGTTGTAGCGGCACGCATCTTGGAGCGAAATTCTGCGCGCTCCTGCTTCGTCATTAATTGACTGCCATAGACCTGTTCTTGCTTTTGTACTTTAGTCTTGTCTTGTGCCGGATCGGCTGCCGATGCAACTCCCATAGAAAACAACAATGCGGCTGCCAAAGCAGACAGTAGTAGTGATTTTTTCATTATCATGACTCCCAATTAAGGTAGGTTGAATAATATATTTTCAGGGCCGCTGCAACCCGTTCAGTGACCATGCCATGTGCAGACATTACGCCATAAATATTCGCGATGCAGTGATATTAGTTACTGACAACCGCTTGTGCGCCTAAGTTGAACAAGCTTAACCGGAATTGACGCATAGCGAAATCAGTCATTCGTGCAATTCAGCAAACGCTACCGGGTGAAAATTGGAGTGTATGCCTGCAGAAAACAAATTATCTTCCGCTCCCCGCTATCGTTGGAATTATCCTATTTAGCCGTTTCAACAAAGCGGTACGTTGCATGGCAGGCGATGCAATTATTCATGGCAACGCTTAATTCGGTAACGACGAGATTGCTGTCTTTGAGTTTTTCAGCATCCGCCGCGATGTCGTCGAATTTTTTGCGCGTATCGAATCCAAGCGCCTTCATTTCGACGGGAAGCTTTCTGAATAATGATCCGGGCGTCCCGGCTTCTGCGCCCATTCCAGAGGCTTTGGCCGATTTTATTACGGCATCAAAGTCCTTTACGGATGCCGCAGCCAAAATACCCTGTGAGCTTTGCAGCCATACGCGCATTTCAAGCAGCAGCGCATTGCGTTCATCTTTGCTTAGCATGACGGCTTGTCTGCCATCATCCGATGGCTGTACATTCCCCACTGTAAACTTATACCCAAACAGGGCGACGATAACTAGCAGCACCGCCACTAGCCCCCAACTTAATTTGCAATTTTTCATGTTTTTTCCTGGTTGATTGCCGGTTAAATGCCAGCCGTATTATTTGCCGGACTTGCCGTAGAAGTGCTCCACGAATTTAGGCCGGAAAGTTTGATGGCAATTCAGACAGGCAGTTTGAACTTTTTGAAAGGCGGCGATGACTTTTGATCCGTCTTTTTCATTCGCAGCATGAAGCAGATCATGTGCGGCCTCGTGAGTTTCACCGTCAAGTGCCTTGAACTTCGACATCTCAGAACCCATAAAAGTCATGATGCGCATCTTTTCTCCCAGAGGTGGCTGTGGGTGTTCCGCGATCATGGGGGCGGTTTTAGCCACCAGCTCCCAGTCTTCGCGCGAGATC
>JBAZYW010000069.1:2994-10281 GCA_041659125.1 Gallionellaceae bacterium
AATAACCTGCATGTTATTGCCTAACTCTTTCATCACTTTTTGCAGCTCCAGCGGCTCTGCGGCCTGGGCATTGAATGCCGCGAATACGATGCTGATAACGGAGGCGGCGATAACTATGTGCTTCTTCATGGCGATTCCTTTTGTGGGTTAAGAAATTAAACAGATCAACTGCGTGTTTTGATACCGTGCAAAAATATCGGGAAAGTTTTTTCTGCTTGCAGTTGCAGGGCGCGCTTGCCGCCAAAGATTGAGGACTGCATGACCAGTCCCTGGATCATGCCGATGTAGAGCACTGCCGCACTTTGGCTATCGAAATCGTCCGGCACTAAAGATTGCGACTTGGCGGCATCAAGCAAGTTGGCGATCTTGGCTTCGTAGCCGGATATAATTCCCTCAATGAGCTGGCGCAACTTGCTGTTTTTTTTGTGCAGCAATTCGGAAAACAACAAACGCGGAATGGCCGGATGTTTGCTGATGAAAGCGATGTGCGCGAAAAACATGCGCTCGATGGCATTCAATGGGTCGGCAGCATCAGCCGCAGCCTTGTCCAGAACCTTCATCAATCGCTCGCGCACCCATTCGATAACCGCAATCCAGATGTCATCTTTGGTCGCGAAATGCCGGAATATGGCTCCCTGGGTAAGATGCATCGCATCGGCCATATCTTGCGTGGTGACGCTATCCACGCCTTTGTCGGCAGCTAGCTCAACCGCCACGCGAATGATTTCACTCTGCCTCTCTCCCGAGCTGAGTCTTCGTTTTGTGGTTTCTTGATTCAAGATATGGCTCCTTCAAAAACGTTGTTAAACATGCCTGCCTTCGCCCGCTTCTTCATAAGTGCGCCCATCGCGAATATGATAGATGCGCTTGAACGTGGGAATAATCTTTTCGTCATGCGTGACAACGATGATGGCCGTTTGGTATTGCTCCGCCATTTGGTTGAGGATGCGGATTACGGTCAGCGCCCGTTCGCTATCCAGCGGGGCAGTGGGTTCATCAGCCAGAATAACCGGCGGATGATTTGCCAGCGCACGCGCAATGGAAACGCGTTGCTGTTCGCCGCCTGAAAGCTGTGAAACACTGGCTTTGGCCCGGTGCCCAACATCAAGCGCATCCAGCAATTCCTGAGCGCGTTTGCGCGAATCGGTATTTGAGACGCCCGCCAACATGGGTAGCAAGGCAACATTGTCGGTGACATCGAGAAATGGAATCAGATAGGGGGCCTGAAATACGAAACCAATACGATCCCGTCGCAGCGTGCGTAAATCTGCAATTTCCCATTGCTCGTCAAAGATCGTTTGCCCGCCCAGCGTCATGCGCCCTGCGGTGGGTTCGATCACCGCACCGAGGCATTTGAGTAGCGTGCTTTTGCCGGAGCCGCTGGGCCCGACCAGACCCACCACTTCGCCCGGCCAGATGGTTATGTCCACGCCCTTGAGCGCATCGACCGCAGTCTCACCCTCGCCATAACGCTTCGTCAGATTTTCAATGTGGATAGCGGGTTCACGCATAGCTCAACCCCCGATTGCAGTTGCAGGATCAATGCGCAGTGCGGCACGTATGGCGAATATGCTGGCGATGGCACACATCACCATCACCAGCGCGAATCCTTTGACGGCATCTCCCGGTAGCAGCAATACGTATTTGGGAAACAGGGGAGCCCACAGTGTCGCCGACAGTTTGCCCACTAGAAAGCCAATCAAACCCAGTGCCAACGCCTGCTGCAAAATCATGCTGCTGATCGTTTGATTCGTTGCGCCGATCAGTTTTAGCACCGCAATCTCGCGTACCTTGTTCATGGTCATGGTGAAAATGATGAAGGCGACGATGGCAGCACTGACGATGGAAAGAATCACCAGAAACATGAATATCTGCTTGGACGAGGTGGCGATTAAACGCGCCACTAATATCTCATCCATCTGATCTCTGGTATAGGCTTGCAGGTGTTTCCAGCGCACGATTTCTATGGCTACTTCTTTTTCTACTCCCCGGGCTGTGCGCACCAATACCGCATTTACGAAGTGGTTAGAGGTTTGGCTGGCCTGAATGGCGTCCAGCAAACCCGGCACGCCGGGACGATTGAATGCGGGGTTGGCTGCGGTGCGCGCACGCTCGTTGACGAGCGCATCGTTATCTTTGAGGAATTGCACTTCCTGCGCGTCCTTGAGCGGAATGAATATCATCGGGTCGCCACCGGAAGAGACCATGCGCCGCGTTAGTCCGACAACGGTATATTCATGGCGGCGGATGGATACCTTGTCGCCCAAGGCGAGGCCGGTTTTTATGTCCGCCAGTGCTTCATAGTGTGGTCGCGTGATTGGACGTCCTGCAATCAGGTAGCCGGGCTCACCCGGCTTGCCTCTTTCAAAACCCACCACCATCACGCGAATATCTTTGCGATTGTGCTGAATCTGCATGGTCAGGTAAGTCACATTGCCCGCTTCCCGTATGCCCGGCAAACCCAATAAATCTTTTGCCACATCATCATGCACGCTAGACGGTTCGGCATATGGCCCCAGCGTATCCTGTTGCACCACCCACAGATCGGCACCGGCATTTTCAATCAGCACCTGGGCATCATCGACCATGCCGCGATAAACGCCCGCCATGGTCAATGTCACGCCGATCAGCAAACCCAATCCGAAGCCGGTGAAAACGAATTTCCCCCAGCCATGCAGAATGTCGCGGCTCGCCAAATTAATCACGGGCTAGCCTTTAACCAGATCGGATACGATTTTTACCTTCAGTCCCGTGCGCAACGGCTGTTGGCTATACACGATGACGGTGTCATCATTGCCGAGTCCCTCCAATATCTCCGTGTGCCCATCCATGGTTTCGGCACCGATCATGACCGGCTTGAACAGCACCTTCCCATCAAGCAGAATCCAGACGCCAGTTTGTTTATCAATGCGCTTCACGGCGGCGCTTGAAATGGTGCGCGCGTTATTCAGCCCGGGTAACTTGATGGTCACTTCCGCGTATTCACCGATGCTGGCATTGTGTTCCGCGCTTGCGAAAGACACATTGACGACGCGTTCCTCGGTCACCGTATCGCTGATGATGTCTACACGTTCAATTTTCCCCGTGACAGGTGACTGGGGTTGTGAACGCAGAACGATTTCCGCCGTCTGTCCGGCATGAAGCTGTCCGGCCTGTTTTTGGGCAATGCGTGTTTCGACCCACAGACTGGACGAATCAATAATCTGGAGCGCAACCTGTCCGCCGAGCACAGTGCTGCCCGGCTCAACCAGTCTGGCGACGACTAAACCATTGATCGGGCTGACCAGCCGGGTTTGCGCCTGCAATTTTCCGATTCCGCGCATATCGGCTTGAGCTCGGGAATGATCTTCACGGGCAGAAGCCAAATTGGCTGTTGCGGCAGCTAACGCTGCGACTGCGGCATTTTTATCGTGCTGTTTGGCATCGAACATGTCCTGACTGACGAACCCGCCCGCCCTTAATTCCTGGTAGCGGGTGAATGTTGCAGAGATCGTGTTTAGGCGACTCTGTGCTTCGCTCAGCTGTGCTTCCAGCGCATGGATTGAATTGGCCGCTTTTTCAACAGCCCGCTGACTGCCGACTAGTTTTTCATCCAGATCGACCGGATCCATTTCGGCTAGCACTTGCCCCGCAACAACGTAGTCGCCTTGATCAACCAGCACGTTTTTAACCCGGCTCGTCATGGTCGGAGCCAAGTTATAGCTGCGTCTGGCTTTCAATGTCCCGACACCGAATACGCTGTTGGGAAGATTGCCTGTCTGAATTTTTTCTACCGTGACTTTGACCGGGGCCAAAGGGCCTTGAGTCATGACAACCCAGGAAAAAATCAGGACAATCGCAATGCCCAACCCTAGCAATACAGCTTTTTGCCTAGACATAAAAATCCACCAAGATAGTAATTGGTTGCTATCTTAATGGCGGCCATTAAAAAACACAAGACACTATTTTTTGCGGCATGATTGTCTATATATTCGATATTGCATATATAGCGTAATTTATATATTGTGCGGCACATGGATCCACTATTTGATGTTTTATCCGATGCTTCGCGCCGCCACATACTAGCTCTGTTAACCACGGAGGGTGAGTTGTGCGTGTGTGAACTAGTTGCGGCACTGGACGATATTCAGCGCAAGATTTCGCGTCACCTTGCCGTGCTGCGTGAAGCTGGCTGGGTGAACACCCGGCGCGAGGGGACTTGGATTTTCTACAGTCTTGCCAGCATGCCGGCATGGGCGCAAAGCGTAGCCGAGGCGCTAACAAAGGGTGGCGTGCCTGCGTCCGAATTGAGCAAGTCACAAAAACGACTGGCGCGTTTCGAAGGCCGCCCAACTCGCTCCGCCGGGGAGGTGGCATGAACACTTTTATTAAGAATCATCCACGCACTTTTCTATTCATCGCCGCCGTGCTTTGGTTCGGTATATACAAAGCGCTGGAGCCGCTCTCGAATATTTTGGTAAGCATGCTGCCGCTTGAGCCGGGCAGCCATGCCTACGACGCACTGCAATTCTTTCTGTACGACACGCCCAAGGTATTGTTGCTATTGGCCGGTGTGGTGATGACCATGGGCATGGTCAATTCCTATTTCACACCGGAACGCACCCGTGCCATGCTCTCGGGGCGCCATGAAGGCGCCGGCAATGTCATGGCCGCATTACTCGGTATTGTCACCCCGTTCTGCTCCTGTTCCGCCGTACCGTTATTCATCGGTTTCGTGCAGGCGGGTGTGCCGTTAGGCGTGACTTTCTCATTCCTGATCTCAGCGCCTATGGTGAATGAAGTCGCGCTTGTGCTGCTGTTTGCTCTATTCGGCTGAAAGGTCGCCGCCTTGTATTTGGTGCTCGGTTTATCCATTGCCATTTTTGCCGGATACATCATTGGTCGTTTGAGGATGGAGGCGCATCTGGAGGAATGGGTGCGCAATATGACTCGCATACAAGTAACGTTGGGCACAGATGAGCTGGCATTGTCAGATCGCATCGCGGCAGGATTTTCAAGTGTGCGTGAGATCGTCGGTAAGGTGTGGCTCTATGTGCTTGCCGGTATAGCTATCGGCGCGGGTATACATGGTTATGTGCCGCAGGACTTTATGGCGGGGCTGATGGGTAAGGATGCTCCGTGGTGGTCTGTGCCTGTCTCAGTATTGATCGGCGTGCCGATGTACACCAATGCCGCTGGCATCATCCCTATCGTTGAGGCTTTGCTCGCCAAAGGTGCATCGCTCGGCACGGTGCTGGCCTTTATGATGAGCGTGATTGCACTGTCGTTGCCGGAAATGGTTATCCTGCGCAAAGTGCTTAAGCCCAGATTGATAGCGACATTCATCGGGGTCGTATCGGTTGGCATCATGCTGGTGGGGTATGTGTTTAACGCATTGGTGTAGGTGTATTGTCTTGCGCTGAGGCGGTACAGTTCTGGCGGATAATTTCCACCCAAATTTTTCAATCTTAAATAACGGGAGTTTCAGCATGTATAAAGTCTTGATCGGCATTGCAACACTGGTTTCCATTGCTAGCTTGAATCCTGCACTCGCCGCCGAGGAAATGATGATGCGCCACGGAAATCATCACCACGAAATGAGCGCGATGGACACGCGAATTTCACTGGAATTGTCACCGGAAATGAAACAGCATCAGCTGTCGAATATGCGCGGGCATGTGGAGGCAGTCAAATCCATTGTCGGTTTAATGGCGGAGAAAAAATTTGCAGAGGCATCCAGTGTGGCGTATAGCCAGCTCGGTCTGACCCCGGAAATGCAGTCCATGTGCGATATGTTCAGCAACGAGAATTTCAGGAAACTGGGATATGCCTTTCACAAAAGCGGTGATGAGCTGGGCGATGTTTTGAAAACAAAAAATGTGAATAAGTCGTTACGCGCGTTGAACAAGACGATGGGGTATTGCGTGGAATGCCATGCAACGTTCCGCCAGTGACCTGAATCATTAACGGAGCTAACTATGAAGAACATCAAAGTCCTCGGTACCGGCTGTGCCAACTGCAAGACCACGATGAAACTGATCGAGGATGCCGCAAAAGAGAAAGGTGTTGATATTCAATTGGAGAAGATTGAGCAACTTCAAGACATCATGGCTTATGGTGTGATGTCTACGCCCGGAGTGGTTGTTGATGGCAAAGTGGTACATGCGGGCGGCGTTCCGAGCCGCGATAAAATCGCAGCATGGCTGACTGCGTAATACTGGAGATGATGTAATGAATCAGCAAAAGAAATTTCATCTGATGTTTTCGATTGTGATGGCAGCGATGATGGTATTCATCATGACGTTTATCATCACGCTGGCCAATGTAGGGTGGATGGATGGCTTTGCGTATCTGTGGCTGAAAGCGTTTTCCATCGCTTACTTTGTTGCAGTGCCGGTAATATTTTTTCTGGCACCTATTGCGCGCAAACTGACCGGACGCATACTTGGCATGCCTGCATAGGCTTGCGTTATTGTTCGGTAGCACCAACTGACTTCGGGGTGGCTGGTTATGGGCGGGACGGATGCAAACGATTTTTATGCGCGCCTGAATGGTCGCTTTCACGGCATCCTGCAATGGCAGCAACTTGATGCGCTTTGGGCGGGTGTGAAAAGTAGTCAGTGGTATTTCTACCAGGTCGGCGAAGTGCCGCCAGACAATTCACTAAGTGGCGACGAGCTGGCCGCGCGAATCGGCGCACTCAATACGCTACTGCATCACGAACATGCCTATCACTACTGCGGTATCGTTTACGTTGATGATGTGGAATCGCCCAGCCTGATTAAGATTTATGACCCAAACAATATCGGTTCTTCTTGCAGTCGTAGCGAGACGCCGACTCCTCCCGGCTGGGTGCTTAGTGTCGCACCGCCGTCGCTAATCGAGAGCCATGCTCTCGTGCCCAATAACCGCCGCCGCTGGTGGCAGCTTTTTCATAATGAGTAAAAAATGAGCGAGCACCATCATTCCCATACTGCAAACTACGGGCGCGCATTTGCCATCGGTATAGCCTTGAATGTGCAGTTCGTTTTAGTCGAACTGTTTTACGGTTGGCAGGCCGACTCACTCGCGCTACTGTCTGATGCCGGGCACAATCTCAGTGATGTGCTGGGGCTGATGATCGCATGGGGTGGTTATTATCTCGGCAAGCTGCGTCCGAACAAGAAGCATACATACGGACTGGGCCGAGCCACGATTATGGCTGCTTTGTTCAATGCCCTCCTTCTGCTTGCCGCCATAGGCGGTATTGCATGGGAGGCCATTGCCAGATTTAGTCATCCTGTCCCTATTCAGGGGGGCACCGTCATG
>JBAZYW010000070.1:0-10222 GCA_041659125.1 Gallionellaceae bacterium
CATCGTGCCGCTGATGAATGGCGGCGGATTATTTGAAACCGGCGCGGGCGGCTCCGCCCCCAAACACGTGCAGCAGTTTCAGGAAGAAGGCTATCTGCGCTGGGATTCGCTGGGCGAATTTCTGGCACTTGGCGTGTCGCTGGAACATCTGGCGCAAACCTTCAAGAACGCCAAAGCGCAAGTGCTGGCGGATACGCTGGATCAAGCCAACGGCAAAATTCTGGAGAACAACAAATCGCCCGCCCGCAAGGTCGGCGAATTGGACAACCGGGGCAGCCACTTCTACCTCGCCCTGTACTGGGCACAAGCACTAGCCGCACAGACCAAAGACAAGGAAATTCAGGCGCGCTTCGCCCCGTTAGCCAAAGCATTGGCGGACAACGAAGCCAAGATCAATGCCGAGTTAATCGCGGCACAGGGCAAACCTGTCGATATGGGCGGCTATTACCACCCGGACTTCGACAAGACATCGAAAGCAATGCGCCCGAGTGCCACGTTCAATGCGGCTTTGGATGCCATTTGATCTTTAGCCTCCGGCAAATAAAAAGCCCACCTAGTTTGGTGGGCTTTTTATTGATGGCATGCAATTCAAAAATTGTTCGAGCCATGCCCCTTTAATTGGCAAATTGATCAAGTTTATCCTCTTTTCATTAATTGCATGACACCAAGAGAAGCGCTATTTCCTATTTTTTTGTTTCTTGGCATTCCCAATTTTCGCAGGTGCGCGGAATCCTTTGAGTGAACTAGCGAAACTTGCAATCTTTTGATAGGAAGAATGATTATGCGGGATGTGTCTTAAATATTCGTTAACGAGCGTCCTGCAGCGTATTGAAGTGGAAGGGTTTCTAGAGAGCCGTTTTGCGACAAACATAAGTGAAGCACAAGTGTCTGGATGACTTTCTTGCAGGAGCTCACGCCGTATATTGAGCGCCTTCATTCCCAAGTCAAGGGCATAAGCAGGGTTGCCAATTCTCTCATAGGAATAAGCAAGGTTATTAAGCGAAGTAGCAACGTTAGGATGTTTTTTACCTAACATTTCTAGCTGAAGTTTGATAGCTTGCTCACCTAATTCTAGTGAGATGTCCTTGTTACCAAGCTTGTCATGGTCATAAGCTTGATTGATAAGTGAAATGGCAACATCAGGATGTTTTTCACCTAAAAGTTCGCGCCGCATTTCTAATGCTTGCTCGTTCAGCTTAAGAGATTGGGAATTATCGCCAATTTCACTGTAGCGACAAGCTAAGTTGCCGAGCGAACTAGCAACATCGGGATGTCTTTCACCAAAGAGCTCACGTCGCATTTCAAGAGATTGCTTACTAAGTTCAAGAGAAAGCTGGGCATCACCTAGTCTTGAGCGAATTGAGGCAAGACTGCCGAGTGATGTGGCAACATCCTCATGTTTACTACCAAGAAGATTACGCCGCATTTCAAGTGCTTGCTCACCAAGCTTAAGGGCGAGGGGTTGATTTCCAAATTCCGAGTAATAACCGGAAAGATTGCAGAGAGAGAAGGCAATATCCTCATGTTGTTCACCAAGGAGATTGCGCCGCATTTCAAGCGCCTGCTCACCGAACTTAACGGCAAGGGGAAATTCACCGCGGTTTGCGTAGCAATGGGATAGGTCATTGAGAATGTTCGCCTTCAGAGACGAGGGGCCAAAATCATAATCTTCATTTGCTGCAAGAGATCGTCGCACAATGTCGGCGGCTTCTAAATATCGACCTCGGTGATAGGATGGATAGGCTTGGAGCCAAAGCAAGCGGACAGATGCCACAGGTGAAAAAAATTCGGCATTAACCTGCCACGCGAGTAAGTGCTCTAACTCCAACTCAAAGGTGGGCAACTGACGAAAGTCTTTTCGAATTGCCTCGAACCAGTCACCCAAGCGTTGTGCAATCGTGTTGCTCCAATTATTATTGAGTTGACTGAGCGGGTGATCATGACGGCGTACTTCCTGCACCAATCGATGGGCGGCGTATCGTTCGCTGTTTGGTACTTCTTGCAGCAGACGTAACGCTTTGCCCAAACCAAGAGCACCGTATAACTCACTCGGCTTAACATTGAGCAGGTACGCCATGAGTTGCAGGCACATAGGTGAAGAGCCGCTCCATGTAAGCAGATCCAGTACATCCGCCAAAAGTGGTTCTTCGCTAATTTCTTGTTCACTAATTCTCAGCGTCTTAAATAAATCGGCGGCATGTCCCGTCAGGCTGGCAAATTGAGAGGGCAGTGCTTGTTCGAGGTCTTCTAGTAGAAGGTCGCGGTAAGCGCACCAACTAATGTGACGGTGAGCAAGGAAGGCACCGGCTAGTTCAAGCGCCAGCGGCAGACCGCTCAGGGCAGCGACAATTTCACGAGAAGCCAACTCTTCCTTCTCGTCCGTCGGCCTCCTGCCAGCTTCCTGAATCAACATCGAATATGACTGAGCATCGTCGAGCAGGTCAAGCTTGACGTTGGCAAATTCGGGGTGTTCGCTACGGCTAGTAACCAGAATATGGGGAGTCGCTGATAAGTCGGGAAGGTATTCGCGAATAGCTTCCATCAACTCCAAATTATCAAAAATAATCAGACAGTCCGAATAGGTCTTGATGCGATTGCGAGCAACTGCCAGCTTGATTGCGTGATCCGATTCAGGCGCTACCCAGTGTGCTGCGACGGCTATCTGGGTCAATTGGGCATCAATATTCTCGTCGGCGGTGATCCAGTAAACACCGTTGATATATTCTTTACAAAAGTGGTGGGCATATTCGACCGCAAGCTGTGTCTTACCCAGTCCGCCTATTCCTTGGAACAACGCTGTTTGCCCGATGCTAGTGGGCTTACCTTCGAGCAGTTGCTGGCGAACTTTTTCCAAAGCCTCATCTCGACCAACCATGTATTTTCCCTTGGGGCGGAAGGGAATTAGGATGGCCGCGTTGTGTGGGTCGTAGCTATTTTTGGGGGAAGCGTCGACGGAGATGGCGTGAAAGCTTTGTAGAGTGTTTATTGGAGGTAGGTGTAACTTTTGATTGGGGGATGGTTTAACTGCTAACGGCTGCATGGTTAGATACCGGCAAAGCATTTCATAGCTACTAGCCTTACCCAAGTCATAATGTGTGACAGCCTTCAATGGATTTGGAATAAATTCTGCATCCGCAATATTGAAAATTATCGGAACGTATTTCTGATTGAGGCTATCGTTATCGTAGATATCTTGATAAGCCAGCAAAGATTCCCATTTGACCCCTTTACCAGCGCTAGGAATTGCCTTACGTTGAACGCGATCCAGATAAATTTTAGTACAAACTACTAGCACAAAGGCGGCCTCATTCAGCTTTTTCTCCATCCATAACGGCCACCCCTCATCAGGTGATCCGTTGACGTACTGGTCAATGTCGCAATCAATGTCATTGATATTGAGGCGATCAGATAGATCAAGAACGAGCTTACGGTGTTGATCTGAATCGTGGCTGTAGCTGATGAAAACTTTAGGCATAATCAGGGCGCTAACAGAATTAGTAATTATTAGATAATGTTAGCACTTATAGCCAAACTCTCCTTGGGAGTTCTTATGGGGGATGCTTGCTTGCCCTCACGCCCTCTCCACAATATTGTAGTAATTTACACGCGGCTACTGACTGACCCAATTTTCAATTCGCAATCCCGGCACTCGCTCGAATTCCGCTACGTTGTTGGTAACCAGAATGAGTTTGTGGGCTAGTGCGTGCGAGGCTATCCACAAGTCGTTATTGCCGATGAGTTTGCCGCTGGCTTGAAGGTGCTGGCGGATTTTTCCGTAATGCGTGGAGACGCTCTCATCCAATGACAGCACCGGAATCAGTGAGATCAGGTGTTCCAAAATATGCCGAGTCTCTTTTGGTTTTGAACTTTTTTCCGCACCGAAACATAGCTCACCGTATGTGATGGCGGACATGGCGACTTTACCGGGTGGCAATTTGGTGAAGCGCGCCAGAACTTCGGCAGGGCGATGGTTTTTGATGTAGATGCAGATGTTGGTGTCGAGCAGGTAGCGCGGCATGGCCTACAGCCCCACGCGCTCTTGCGGCAGGTCGTCTTTGCGTTCCGTCATGAAATCGGCGGGCAGCGAGGCAAGCAGATGGAACGCCTGCTCCAGCGACTGAGGTTTTTTACGCAGCACCAGTTCATCATCGCGGCGAAAAATCTCCACTTCGTCGGTGTCGAACTGGAACTCCGCCGGAATTCTCACTGCCTGCGAATTGCCGCTTCTGAATACTTTTGCTGTACGCATGACCAAACCTCTCTAATGTGATTACGCATAGTATATACATGGGCGGGTTTTATGCAAACCGCCACACCACCCCGCCTTCGGTTGCGCGCCTATCATTGCAAAAATGCCAAACAAAAAGCCCGCCACTTTCGTGGCGGGCTTTGTTATCACTGAAAAACAGTGAGATTACAGTTGGTTTAGCTTTTTTATGCGCGACTAATAACACTTTCCATGAGCTAATTTCACTTCCAGCGCAAGAGTGCAGCTTTGCCTCTACGCCGTTCCGCCCACGATCAATCCTTCGATACGAATCGTCGGCTGTCCCACCCCGACCGGCACGCTCTGCCCTTCTTTGCCGCACGTACCCACGCCGGGATCGAGCGCCAAATCGTTGCCGACCATGGTGATGTGCGTCAAGGCTTCGGGGCCGTTGCCGATGAGAGTTGCGCCTTTGACCGGATAGGTGATTTTACCGTCTTCGATCATGTAGGCTTCGGTAGTGGAGAACACGAATTTGCCGCTGGTAATATCCACTTGTCCGCCGCCGAAATTGGCGGCATACAGGCCATGCTTGACCGAGGCGATGATCTCGTCGCGCGTCTTGTCGCCGTTCAGCATCATGGTGTTGGTCATACGCGGGATAGGCAGGTGCGCGAACGATTCGCGCCGCGCGTTGCCGGTGACCGGCACACCCATCAGCCGCGCGTTCATGGTGTCTTGCAGGTAACCGCGCAGAATGCCGTCTTCGATCAGCACGGTGCGCTGCGTGGGGTTGCCTTCGTCGTCCATGTTGAGCGAGCCGCGTCTATCCGCAATCGTACCGTCGTCCACCACAGTCACACCTTTGGCGGCCACGCGCTCGCCGACTCTGCCGGAAAAGGCCGAGCTGCCTTTGCGGTTGAAGTCACCTTCCAGCCCGTGTCCGACCGCCTCGTGCAACAGGATGCCCGGCCAACCGGAGCCCAGCACCACGGTCATGCTGCCCGCCGGAGCGGGACGCGCATCGAGCGCCACGGTGGCCTGATGCACGGCTTCTTTGGCGTAACGCTGCAACACTTCGTCACTGAAATAGGCATAGTCAAAACGCCCGCCGCCCCCCGCCGATCCCTGCTCGCGTTTGCCGTTGCTCTCGACGATGACTTGCAGCGAGAGGCGCACCAACGGGCGGATGTCGGCATTGAGCAAGCCATCGCTGCGCGCCACCAGCACTATCTCGTATTCGCCCACCAGACCCGCCATCACTTGCGTCACGCGTGGATCGAGTGCGCGCGCATATTTTTCCAGCCGTTCCAGCAGTGCGACTTTACTTGCAGCATCCAGACTGGCGATCGGGTCTTGCGGCAGATATAAGCCGTGCGCTTTTCCCGATTTCAACATCGGAACAGATTGCTTTTTGCCCTGACGCGCGATAGCGCGTGTCGTGAGCGCTGCGGTTTCCAGCGCGGCCAGACTGATGTCGTCGGAATAAGCAAAAGCCGTCTTCTCGCCGCTCACGGCGCGCACCCCCACGCCTTGATCGATGCTGAAGCTGCCGGACTTGACGATGCCCTCCTCCAACGACCAGCTCTCGGCGCGCCCGTATTGAAAATACAGATCGGCATAGTCCACGCGATGGGCCAGCATCTTGCCGAATACATTGCCCAGATCATTGACGTTCAGACCGTGTGCGGCGAGCAGTGACTGCTGCGCCAGTTCTAAAGATTGTAATTTCATTTGGATGTTTGACCGCGAGGTTGGCAGAATATAGTGCGATGCGACAAGGCCGGAAGACTGGAACGCAGACTGGCCTGATAGCCGGGATTAACGTCTGCCATCACCACATCGGAACCGCGCGTCAGCTCGTCCAGCACGCGCCCCCACGGATCGACGATCATGCTGTGCCCGTGAGTTTCGCGACCGTTGACGTGATAACCGCCTTGCGCGGCAGCGATGAAATAACTCAGATTCTCAATGGCGCGGGCACGCACCAGCGCCTCCCAATGCACCTTGCCTGTCGTGGCGGTGAACGCGGCAGGCAACACGATGATATCCACGTCGTCCATGGCGCGGAATAGCTCGGGGAAACGCAAGTCGTAGCAGATCGCCAGGCCGATGCGCCCGAACGGACTATCCACGACCACCACCTGATTGCCCGCCTCGATGGTATCGGCCTCCTGATATTTCTCGTTGCCGAGTTCGAGGTTGAACAGATGTATCTTGTCGTAGCGCGCCACTTGCTCGCCCAACTCGTTGTACACGAGGCAGCTGTTGCGCACTTTGTTCGGCGCATCGGCCACCAAGGGGATGGAGCCGCCCACCAGCCATATTTGGTGTTTGCGCGCAGTCTCGCTGAGAAAGGACTGTATCTGCCCGCTGCCGGGCTGTTCGCGCACCGTTACAACATCTGTGTTTTGCATACCCATGATGGCGAAAAATTCCGGCAACACCACCAGCTTGGCGCCCTGCTGCGCGGCCTTTTCGATCAGCCTGCGCGCCTCGTTCAAGTTGCCTGCGACATTGGGGCCGGATGCCATCTGCACGGCGGCCACCTTGAACGCGCTCTGCTGGGCGGCTATACGGGACTGTGTGGAGCTTGGGGAGGGCATGTTCTGCGACTTTCAGATAAGGAATTTATTTTAAGGGGAGGCTTTGACTTGGCCGACTTTTTCAACTTTAGGATCGACCCAACTGCCGGTGACATTGTATTCAAACGACACCAACTTATCGAGCGGATCACGGAATATTTTATTGGCAAGGAAGACTCCGGCGCCGACAGCGGGGCTCACCGCAGCGAGCGCAAGCAATGAAACACTGTCCCCGATCGTGGGCAACACCTTCACGCGCAAACTTTGCGTCTCCCGGCTCAAATCGACCTGACCAGACAGAGTAACTTGCGCCGCCGAACCGTTTATTTTGAAATCGCTGGTAGACAACACGCCTTGCCTGATTTGCGCGACGCCGTTGATGGAGTCGAACTCGAAACCCTGGCTGAATACATCGGTAAAGTCGAGCGCGATACGCTTGGGCAGCGCCTGCAGACTCATCACGCTGAGCAACTTGCCCGCTCCCGGATCCAGCTTCAGAAATTGCCCTTTAGCCAGTTTCAGTTTCAAATGACCGTCCAGATTGGGCAGCGCCAATTCGTCGGGAGAGCCTGCCCATACCAGATCGCAACTGAGTGTCCCGCTGCCGTTTCTGACACTATTGGGGTAGCCGGAACGATCCAGCACCTTGCCGATATCATTGAGTGTGAGATTGACAACGACATGCGTTTGCGCCGGAGACATCCCCCACTTGCCATTCACTAACAGCACTCCATCGGGATTACTCAGGCGCAGATGATCCAGCAAAATATCTTGCTCGAACTGGCTGGCATGCAACTCCAGACGCCCCAGCGGATTACCCTGATAAGTAAAATGCTCGACCGCGACATCAATCACCGGAATAGCAATGCCGGCGACCTTTTTTCCCGCCGCATCGGCTGGAGCCCCGACATGCACGGCCTCGACTTTCTTGTTTTTTTCACCCGCCACCAATACCGCATTCCTTAAGCGCGCGACCAGCTTGCCTTTGCCCTGCGGAAACCAACTCAGCTCCCCGCTCAATTCTTTGGAGGCCAATTGCGCCGTGACTATGCCATTGCGGTTGCGCGCATGGACACTTAACCCGTTGGCGGCAACGCCATATCCGACGAGTTTCTGCACAGTCATATCCGCGCCCCCGATCACCGGAAGCACCGACGCCTTGCCGGAGTCGCCTTGAAACGCGCCCTGCCACCCTTCCAGCGACAGCAACGGCAACGAGCCTGTCATCCAGACACCCTCCTTGTCCTGCACGCGTCGCGCCGGGCCGAAATTCACATACCCGCGCTTGATGCTGCGCGCGCCGTCCTTGTCATCTGTGCGCACCAGACGCGTGCGCATCAGATTCCCGTACTGCAACCACATCACATCCTGCGACGCACTCGTACTTTTTAATTCAAATTTGAGCGGGATAGCTTCATGCGCCGACTTGGATAAAGGCGCAGGCAGAGCGGAGCCCAATCCCTGCAAAGTCGAAGTGACTGCCACTACGAACTGTTTACCCTGCACCGAGACATCGGCGCCCCATTCCGCAGAGCCATTCAACGCCTGCAACAATGGCTGGGGATTAACCTTGCGCCAAGCGTCCATATTAGCCTTGCCCTGCAGCTTCACTTTCAAAGCACCGTCCGCGCCGGTTTGTATCGAGATACTGGCCGGACCGCCCAGTATCTGCGCGCTAATGTCTTGTGCTTGCAGCGATGCTTCGGTAAACATCAAATCACCAATGACTCTTCTTGCCAACGGGATGCTCTCATCGAGGCTGACCTCGTTGTCGGCAAAGTGATAGTTACCGCTCAACTTGACCGGTTTTTCGCTCAAGGGGATGTCGAGCTGCAAATCCAGCTTGCCCACCCCGCGCGCGGTGGAGTTATCGGTAAAACCACCGATATAGCCTCGCACCGGGCTGTGCTTGATGAAGTTCAATCCGTGCCTTGTCTCACCGCTGGCCTCGCCGCGTATTTGCACCACGGGTTCGGCACTCATGAGATCGGGAATGCTGACATTTACTTTTTGTACTGTGGCTCCTGCCAGCATGGCTGAGTTCGAATCAACCCGCAGCCGCTGGCCTTCGATCAACAGCGTTGCTGTCGCATTCTCAACGCGCGGCCAACCCTTGGTGTAATCGACCACAACATCGTTGGCCTTGACTCTGACTTGAAACAAGCCTTTTTTGTTTTCCGGGAACGGAAAATCGTTCAGATCACCGCGCAAGCGCAAATATACTTCATCCGCCTCGCCTCCCAACAACGCCGCCTGCAGCCAGGTCATGGTTTCTTTGCCCAACAACTCCTTGGGCAGATAACGCACCGCTTGCGGCACCGAGGCGCGGGTCAGTTTCAGCGTCACATCCGCCACACCGGGGCCATGCTCGTC
Source organism: Gallionellaceae bacterium (assembly GCA_041659125.1). Taxonomy (GTDB): domain Bacteria; phylum Pseudomonadota; class Gammaproteobacteria; order Burkholderiales; family Gallionellaceae; genus PALSA-1006. The sequence goes on from JBAZYW010000070.1 coordinate 9,166, forward strand.
GGTCTGATAATGGCCATAGGCTGTCCCGGCCAAATCTTCATTGGCGGCGGAAAAATTGTTCAGTTTCACATCCCAGCCGCCGCGCTTCTTTTGCCAGCTGGCTTGCGCCGTGAGCGTATCGAAAACCAGCGGCTCAAGCAGCAATTGCGGCGCATCCAATTTAAAATGCGGCGCATTCAGGGACAGCGAGCCGCTGCTATCGCTCCCGCTTATCTGCCCGCTCAACCCATCAACACCGGGAAAATTCCCAACACGGCGCACAGACATATTTTCGAGACGCGCTTTGACATCGAAATGCGCAAGGCTATCTTTTCCGCTTTGCCATTGCGCATGCAAATCTGCGATATGCCCCCGGGGGGAATAGTCCGCCAGCTTCTGTTTGAAGGCTTTACCCAGCGGAATATATTCCGCCATCACAGCTAAATCGGACAACTCGATGGCATTCGCCTGTATCTCTCCGGCCGCAAAGCGGCTTTCCCTGCTGCCTGCCAGACGCAGATAGAAGTCGGTCGGCTGCAATTTAAAACCGTTGACCATTTGCAACGAGAGTTTTTGCGTCGACACCTCAATGCCTCTCTCGACCGCATGCCAACCCACACGTCCGCTCAGCGCAGTCAAATTCAATGGCGGCAGATCCGCAGCCAGACGACTCTGCACTTCGCTCAAATTCAAGTCGGCCGTAACACGATTAAGCTGACCGCCCGCTATTCCCAGCCACGCGCGCAAATCTCCCTTGGCGCGACTGAATTCGTTCGGCAGGTTGAGCCACGAGCCCCATGCGGCGACATCCGCATGGCGGATCTGCGCATATAACTCGCCGCGCCAATCATCCCAATCCGAGAAGCTGCTTCCGACCAGATCGCCGCGCACATCCAGCGGAGCCGAAACAGTCACGGGCGGGGCCACATGCACGGCAAAACGGTGATGCCGTCCGCTATTGTCCAGACGCAATTGCACCTGATCGAACACCAGCGACGGCCTGTCATACAGGTCATCCTGCCAGGTGACCCGTCCGTCGCGCACGATGATTTGCGATTGATGCAACAGCCAATCGGAA